>NZ_JASHAR010000025.1:0-22240 GCF_047465045.1 Streptococcus mitis | reverse complement strand
TATTATATTCTCGAAATGAGTATTCTACGATCTCTCAAAAAGTTGTTGAAAAATTACAAGATGAGGAGAATATTAATCTATTTACTAATTTTTCATTTATATCTGTTGCGACAGATGATAAGTACACGATTGAACATGTTAAGCAGAAATTTAAAGAGTCTATAGATATTGGATTAGCAAGATGGGACGAATTAAACGCTATTCGAGGAATGTATATGTGTGAGCACGCCGAGCTAGAGGATAAGCTAAAAAGTAAACAACTCTATGACGATTATAGTGGGAATATAAAAAGCTATTGTGTTAAGTTTTCTATAGCTAAAGAGATAGAGGTAGAATGGGATAGGCAAAGAAAAATTCGAAATGCTCTGGCCCATGTAAGTGAGGCTTTTGATCATACAAGAAATTGTTTCTATATTGTATCTAATGAAGATCCTAGGATAAAAATATATGAAAATGATTTAGATAGGCATAGACGTGATTTAAGAGATTTGAGAGACAAATTGAATCTTTAGAAACCAGCTTACTACACAACAAACCCTCTACGTTAGAACCGCTCTGAGAAGTACAAGATTGTAGCTTTCTTCTCAAGTGTTAGGGGGAATTGAGTTGGGATTTGAACAAACCAACGAGTTCAGAGTGATGTAGTCTATGAGTTTGATAAGTAGGCAAGCTAGAATTATTCATTTAATCAAACCATTCATCCAAAGGATATTCCAGATGAGTGCATGGGATGTTGGGTATAACTTATTGTGAATGCTTTTTATAATTTAAAACAGTTCCTACTAAATTTCACCCTTTACCGATGACACAGAAAAACAATTGAAAGGATCTTTCTATGCAACCAACTTATAACATTGACAATCCAAACTTGTCTTATGAAGCTAAACGTGATTTATGGCGGATAGGTTTTGGTCTGCAGAAAGTTGACAATCTAGTGCCATCAGCTTATATGGAATCTTTGGCTGAGAAACAGGCTCGGGGTGAACTGACTTATGAGAAGGTTTATGAGGATGCAACGGCTTATCATCATACTATTGATGCGAGTACTGAGGAGGCAGACTTGGTTTCTCTTCGTATCGTGGAACTATTATCTCGAAGAGGCTTTAGCTTCAGTCCTGCAACCTTACTTGCTATTCATAAGGAGTTGTTTCAAGATATATTTGAAACCTCTATTCCGGTGGGGCAATTTCGTCAGACCAATATCACAAAGAATGAACCTGTTTTGAATGGTGAAAGTGTTGTGTATTCTGATTACTCCATGATTCAAATGACATTGGATTATGATTTTAATCAGGAAAAACAAGTTGCATATGCGACACTAACCCAGGCGGATGTGGTTAAACAAATCCAGCATTTTATTTCAGGAATCTGGCAGATTCATCCATTTCGCGAAGGAAACACTCGGACAGTAACGGTCTTTTTGATTCAGTATCTTCGTGAGTTTGGTTTTGATATTGATAATACACCATTTCAGCAACATGCCAAGTATTTTCGTGATGCCTTGGTATTAGATAATGCAAAGATTTTACAGCGACGTCATGAGTTTTTAACAGCTTTTTTTGAAAATCTCTTGCTCGGTGGTCAAAATGATCTGTCATCAGAAAAGATGTATCTAGAACTCGATCTTTAAAAATCCTAATACTGAGTAAACATTGAATTTTAGGCAAAAATGAAGTAAATATTCCTACAAGAAAACGCATATCATCAAAGATTTAGGTCGCTTGATAATATGTGTTTTTTTAATTTTATAGATTGCTCGTTTAAACTCTATTTATCTCGTACTTTCAGTGCTATTCGGATTTTATTTTCGTGTACAATTTCAGCCATTCTTGTTATAATCAGCCTATAGGAATCAAGGAGGTGCTTGTTATGGCTGTTTTTGTGTCTTTGGATGGAATTGTGGTAGAAGTACTTGATGTCTTTTCTTCTTTTAATGGGGATAGTGAGTTTTTCTTGTGTAAACGTCTTAAAGATAAGAGTCAGTTTGTGATGGAACGCTCTCGGTTCGAGGAGATGTTCCAACTTCAAAGTAGTCACTTGACGACGCAAGAAAAATTACAATTGTTTACCTCTGTGTTTGCCGGCCGTTATGATGTTTATGCTAAGAGTTTTATCAATGATCAAGGGAAAATTCAATATTTTCCATCCTATGATTATGGTTGGAAGCAGTTGCCGCCTGAAAAACGGAGTTTCCAGACGTTGACGGATTCCGTTTTGAAATCTCATTTTCGTGGGGAGACAGCTATCGGTATTTTTCCTATGCACTTAGATGATAGCTGTTATTTTTTGGTACTGGATTTGGATGAAGGAGATTGGAAAGAAGCCAGTTTAGTCATTCGAAGAATAGCCAGGGAACGCCAGATGGAAGGCCATCTAGAGATTTCTCGTTCGGGTCACGGACTCCATATTTGGTTCTTCTTTGAGGAAGCGATTCCGTGTCGAGAGGCTCGCTTATTTGGAAAGAAACTATTAGAATTGGCTATGCAGGAAAGTATGCAACTGTCCTTTGATTCTTTTGATCGCATGTTTCCGAATCAGGATGTTCTTCCGAAGGGTGGATTTGGTAATTTGATTGCCCTTCCTTTTCAAGGAGAAGCTTATCATCAAGGGCGAACGGTCTTTGTGGATGAACATTTTCAGCCTTATGAAGACCAATGGAGGTATCTACAAGAAATTCAGAGGGTTTCAACTGCTAAAGTGTCACTGTTAATCCAAGAGGAGTTAGGCAAGCAAGAATTGGATAAGGAGTTGAAGGTCGTCTTATCCAATATGATCCAACTTGAAAAATCGTCTGTGACACCCAAGACACTGTTTTTCTTGAAAAATATGGCTTCATTTTCTAATCCCGAATTTTATTTAAAGCAGGCTATGCGACAGCCAACCTATCAAATTCCTGAGCGAATGTATTTATTTGGAGAATCTGATCATTATTTATGGTTGCCAAGAGGCTTGCTATATCCATTGCAAGATAAATTTAAGCAGGTATCTGTGGAAGATAGGAGAAAGGTACAAAGGTCTATTAGAGTGGAATGTAAGGGCGAACTCACTTTTGAGCAAGAGTTAGCCCTGTCAGATATGATTTCCAAAGAAAATGGCTTACTCCATGCGGAGACTGGTTTTGGAAAGACTGTTTTAGGTGCTGCTCTCATCTCTAAACGTAAGACAAAAACAATTATTCTAGTCCATAATAAGCAACTATTAGACCAATGGCTGGATCGCTTAAACTGCTTTTTGACTTTCAAAGAGGAAGAAGCTACCCGTTATACGCCATCAGGTCGTGAAAGGGTAATAGGCTATGTCGGGCAGTACGGTGGGACTAAGAAGTGGCTGAGTGAACTGGTTGATGTCGTTATGATCCAATCTCTATTTAAGTTGGAAAATAGTCAAAGTCTTTTGGATAAGTATGAGATGATGATTGTGGATGAGTGTCATCACGTATCTGCTTTGATGTTTGAAAAAGTCGTGGCACAGTTTAGAGGGAAGTATCTTTACGGTTTGACGGCTACGCCTGAGCGTAAGAATGGTCATGAGCCTATCGTTTTTCAGAGAATTGGTGAAATAATCCATACTGCTGATAAGAGGAAAACGGATTTTAAACGGCAATTGCAATTAAGATTCACTTCTTTTGGTCATTTGGAGATTGAAAAGACCAAAGCAAGTAATTTTATACAGCTTAGTGATTGGATTGCGACAGACTCAGTGAGGAATCAGTTGATTCTCAAGGATATTCTAGCCCAAGTGGTAGAAGGGCGGAATATCTTGGTTTTAGTTAATAGAATTCAACAGATAGATGTCTTTGAAAAGTTATTAAAAGAGAAAGAGGTTGATGATTTTTATATTATTAGTGGCAAAACCAAAGTCCGAGAGAGAACAAGTTTACTGGAGATGTTAGAACAACTAGATAAAGGGTTTGTATTGTTGTCTACTGGAAAATACATTGGCGAAGGTTTTGACTTGCCTCAGTTGGACACGCTTATCTTGGCAGCACCCTTTTCTTGGAAAAATAATTTGATTCAGTACGCAGGTCGGATCCATAGAAACTACAAGGATAAGTCTTTAGTGCGGATTTTCGATTATGTGGATATTCATGTTCCTTATTTAGAAAAGATGTTTCAGAAACGACAAGTAGCTTATCGAAAGATGGATTATCGTGCCATTGAGGGTGAGGAGAAACAATTCGTTTATGTTGATAGTAGATATGAGAATGTGTTGAGGGAGGACTTAGCAGGGGAAAGACAGGAATGTATGCTTATTTTGCCTTATGTGCACCAGACAAAACTGATGAATTTTCTAAAAGAATTTAGGATTAGTCAAATTGAGATATGTATACCAGAGACTGTTGCAAACAAATCCTGGCCATTCCAGTTGAAGAACAAGAAGATTAAAGTGTCTTTTACTCAATCAAAAATAGTCACGCCTATTCTATTGGTGAACAAGACCATTGTTTGGTATGGTGCAATGCCATTATTAGGGAAGGTAGATGAAATGACCATACTACGTTTGGAATCAGCTAGTATAGCTTCTGAAATAATAGCAGGTCTAGGATAGAGAAAATTTTAAAAAATTTCTATGTATGATTTTCATTTTGCAGGAACGAGAAGTCTTGACAGGCCAACGACTCAATGAACTGGAAATCAACGGTATTCGCTTGACTAAGTTTAAAAATGGGGAAATCGGTATTGAATTTATCTGGATTGATACCGAAAATCCCCCAAGCGATGCCATCGGCTGGGTAGCAAAGAAATAAAAAGTTCGCTGTCTTTTTGTTTTGTGTTTTACAGTTTTTTCTTGACAAGTCTTTCTTTTTTATGGTATTCTTTATGCAACAAGTGTTGCGCAACTAATGTTGCGCGAAAGGAGTCTTATGCCACCAAAGGTTAAATTTAGTAAAGAGGCTATCATTGGGACAGCTTTACAATTGGTGAGAGAAGAGGGCATGACTAGTTTGACGGCTCGAGCATTAGCGGAGCAACTGGGAGCCACACCAAGAGTCATTTTTGGGCAATTTGCCAATATGGCCGAGTTACAAGCAGAGGTTATTAGTGCTGCGGAAATGGTCGTGGTGGAGTATATTCGTAAGGCCTTAGAAGATGAGAAGCCTTTTCGATCCGTCGGGGTTGCTTATATCCTTTTTGCCTCAAAAGACCCCCAACTCTTTCAATTGCTTTTCCAAAATCCCAGCAAAGATCCGATTCGTCGCTTTCAAGATTTTCTTCCCATGAAGGATCATAGTTACCAATTGGTTCTGGATTCGATCGTCGCAGACTATCCTTTGAATGTAGAGGAGGCTGGTCGCTTGTACCAGCATCTATTTATCTACTCGCACGGGATGGCCTCAATGGTTGCTTCTGGCATTTATCAATTCAGCATGGAAGAAGTGATTGGATTACTGACAGAGGTTTGTCAATCTCTCATCAAAGAAATGGTAGGAAAGAAATGATTCAACTAGAAAATGTGCACAAAAGTTACGGCCAAACCAAGGTTTTAAAAGGGATTGATTTGCAGATTCAAGACCAGGATGATGTGGTTATCCTCGGTCCTTCTGGATCAGGCAAGTCAACTCTCTTAAACGTTCTGTCAGGTTTAGAAAAGGTAGACGAGGGACATATCCTCATTCAAGGACAGGATTTGGCTCAACTCACAGATACTCAATTGACAGCCTTTAGACGTGAGAAGATTGCCTTTATTTTTCAGCAGTATTATTTATTGCCTAATCTAACAGTCAGACAGAATGTAAAGATGGGGGCAGACCTGGCAAACAATCATGATTTTTTGCAGATTATCGAGGATTTGGGACTTGGCGATAAGCTGGACAAGTATCCGAGTGAATTGTCAGGTGGGGAACAGCAGAGAGTCTCCATTGCTCGGGCCTTGGCCAAAAAGCCAGAGATTCTTTTCTTAGATGAGCCGACGGGAGCCCTGGATGAAGAAACGGGGCGCAAGATTCTCGACTATATCTGGGAGTTAAAGGAAAAGCTTGGTTTGACCCTCATCATGGTGACGCACAATCAAAATATTGCGGATATGGCAAGAACCATCATTCGTGTCAATAGTGGCAAGATTACCGAAGTTGTGACCAATGATCAGCCTCAGACTGCTTATGAGATTGGATGGTAAGCCATGTTTTCAGTAAAAGATATTCGAAAATTAGTTGTCGTCAGTATAATTGGGGCTTGTGCGGTCTTTGTGGCCAATCTTTTCTTGAATTTTTACTTGGACATCGAGCAGTTGGAGATTTCTAAAACCAATCCCATGATTCAGACCTACTATGATGTTCAGATTTCGCTTTCTTGGATGGTGGCCATGGTCAGTGGAGTCGTCTTGTCCTTGACGTCGGTCCTTCTCATGTGTTTTTATATCAAACAATTTGTCGATGATCACAAGGAACAATTAGGAATTTTAAAAGCTTTGGGCTATAGCAATGGCCAGCTGGCTAAACGATTTTGGGCATTTGGGATCAGTTTTGGTGCCGGAGCGCTTCTTGGCTATTTCACTTCTTTTCTTATGATGGGGCATTTTTATGACTTCCGGAATGAAAAGGGGATCCTGCCAGAAATTACCATTCATTTTCATTGGCAGCTCTTGCTTGCTTTTGTGGTCCTTCCAACGGTATTTTTTATGCTTATCGCGGTTGGTTATGCTAGAAGACAACTACAAACGCCGGCTCTTCGCTTATTGAAAAAGTCCCCAACACCAATCAAGGTCAAAAGGAGAAAGAGGGCTCCTAAGAAAGAGAAAGACTTCCTAAAAGAGCTGTCTTCGTCACTAATTTGGGGGAGAAAATCTATCCTATTTTTTGTAGTCTTTGGCTCTATGTGTTTTGCGGCTATGGTTCAATTATCCTTTGGTCTAAGGGACTACACAGATGACATCATCCAAACCATGATGATCATGATTGGCTTGATCCTTTCTTTCTCTATTCTCTTTTTGTCATTGGGGATTGTCGTCTCAGAAAGTCGCGAAACCCTGGCTCTTATGAAGGTTTTTGGCTACACAGATCGTGAATGCCAAGGTCATATCCTATCTCCCTATCGTTTCTGGGCATATCTAGGATTTGTTCTTGGGACGGCTTATCAGTACGCTATCATGGAAATCTTGATTGGTGTGATCAAAGATACGGTTCCTGAAAAGATTGAGCATCACTTTGATGGGAATGTTTGCTTCTGGACTTTGATCGGTTTTGCTGTGGTTTATGAAAGCCTCTTTTATCTATCCAACAGAAAACTCCAAAAGCAAACCATCAAAGAAGTACTCTTAGCTGAATAAATAGAGAAGGTTGGATTCTCCAGCCTTTTTCTTATGAAACTCATTAACAAGAGAAGGATTTTTCACTATTCTAGGGAAAATGAAATAAAGGAAAGAAAACGAAGTTACTGGTAGGACCTGAAATGATCTTTTTACTTGATTTGACGCAACAAATAATCCTTTATCTCTGTAGGAATCCTCTTGCAGTTTGTGGTTGGTATTGGAGTTGCAGTCTTGAGTTATAAATAAATCAATATACCTGTGGTCATGTTACACAGGTCTTTCAATTAGCTGAAATATTTCACCTTTATTTTTTCTTAACCTTTGACTATTCTGCAAAATTATCGTAAAATAAAGAGTAAATGATAAAATGAGGTCAGAGTCTGTTTGCTCTGGCGATAGTAGTATAAATGAGGAGAAACGCTTTGGAATTAGAAGTATTTGCTGGGCAAGAAAAAAGTGAACTATCTATGATTGAGGTAGCGCGTGCTATCTTGGAACTTCGTGGTCGTGATCATGAGATGCATTTTAGCGATCTTGTAAACGAAATTCAAAACTACCTTGGAACATCAAACAGCGATATCCGAGAAGCCTTGCCTTTGTTCTACACAGAGTTGAACTTTGACGGTAGCTTCATCTCACTTGGAGATAACAAATGGGGCCTTCGTTCATGGTATGGTGTAGATGAAATCGACGAAGAAATCATCGCTCTTGAAGAAAATGACGACGATGAAGTAGCACCAAAAGCTAAGAAAAAACGTGTCAATGCCTTCATGGATGGTGATTCAGATGCTATTGACTACAATGCAGATGATCCAGAAGACGAAGATGCATACGAAGCAGATCCAGCTCTTTCATACGATGATGAAAATCCAGATGATGAGAAAAACGAAGTGGAAGCTTATGATACAGAAATCAACGAAATCGCCCCAGATGACTTGGGTGAAGACGTGGATCTCAACGAAGAAGACGACGAGTTTTCAGACGATGATTCTGAAAACGTCGAGGAATAAAAGTTAGCTATTGACAATTTTCCTATTTTTAGGTATCATATTGTTCGGGCACCTCTTTTAGAGGTCGGGGCTCCCTAGTTCTTAGGGAGCTATTTTTGTTTTTTCAAGAAGTTATCTTCTTGTATTTTAGTTGTGAATCTGGTTCAGTCGTCCCAGATTATTCTTATTAGTAGGGTCTTGTTTCCTATGTCCCCTCGTAGTTAACAAGGCCTTGAGCATTTTAGAAAGAGGAATCTATGTCTACGAAATATATTTTTGTAACTGGTGGTGTGGTATCGTCTATTGGGAAAGGGATTGTGGCAGCAAGTCTGGGCCGTCTCTTGAAAAATCGTGGTCTCAAAGTAACGATTCAAAAATTTGACCCTTATATCAATATCGATCCGGGAACCATGAGTCCTTACCAGCACGGAGAAGTCTTTGTGACAGATGATGGGGCTGAGACAGATTTGGACTTGGGTCACTATGAACGTTTTATCGATATCAATCTTAACAAATATTCTAACGTGACAACTGGGAAAATTTACAGTGAAGTTCTTCGTAAGGAACGCCGTGGAGAATACCTTGGGGCAACTGTTCAAGTCATTCCTCATATAACAGATGCTTTGAAAGAAAAAATCAAGCGTGCCGCTGTAACGACCGACTCTGATGTCATTATCACAGAGGTTGGTGGAACAGTTGGGGATATCGAATCCTTGCCATTCCTAGAAGCTCTTCGTCAGATGAAGGCAGATGTGGGTGCGGATAATGTTATGTACATCCATACAACCTTACTTCCATACCTCAAGGCTGCTGGTGAAATGAAGACCAAACCAACTCAACACTCTGTCAAAGAATTGCGTGGATTGGGAATTCAACCAAATATGTTGGTGATTCGTACAGAGCAACCAGCTGGTCAAGGAATAAAAAACAAATTAGCACAGTTCTGTGATGTAGCCCCAGAAGCTGTTATCGAATCGTTGGATGTTGAACACCTTTACCAAATTCCATTGAACTTGCAGGCGCAAGGTATGGACCAAATTGTCTGTGACCATTTGAAATTAGACGCACCAGTAGCGGATATGACAGAATGGTCAGCTATGGTGGACAAGGTCATGAACCTGAAAAAACAAGTCAAGATTTCCCTTGTCGGTAAGTATGTGGAGTTGCAAGATGCCTACATTTCTGTGGTTGAAGCCTTGAAACACTCTGGGTATGCCAACGATGCAGAAGTGAAGATTAATTGGGTCAATGCCAATGATGTGACAGCAGAGAATGTGGCAGAACTCTTGTCTGATGCGGACGGAATCATCGTACCAGGTGGTTTTGGCCAACGTGGTACGGAAGGAAAAATCCAAGCCATCCGCTATGCGCGTGAAAATGATGTTCCAATGTTGGGAGTCTGCTTGGGAATGCAGTTGACTTGTATCGAGTTTGCTCGTCACGTTTTGGGTCTTGAAGGTGCCAATTCTGCTGAACTTGCACCAGAAACAAAATACCCTATCATTGATATCATGCGTGATCAGATTGATGTTGAGGATATGGGTGGAACCCTTCGCTTGGGACTTTACCCATCTAAGTTGAAACGTGGTTCTAAGGCAGCAGCTGCTTATCACAATCAAGAAGTGGTGCAACGCCGTCACCGTCACCGTTATGAGTTTAACAATGCCTTCCGTGAGCAGTTTGAGGCAGCAGGCTTTGTCTTCTCAGGAGTTTCTCCAGACAATCGTTTGGTCGAAATTGTGGAAATTCCTGAAAATAAATTCTTTGTAGCTTGTCAGTATCACCCTGAACTGTCAAGCCGTCCAAATCGTCCAGAAGAACTCTACACTGCCTTTGTCACTGCAGCGGTTGAGAACAGTAATTAGCCAAATCAGAACCTTTGAGAAGAATCTCAGAGGTTTTTTGATTGCATATTTAGGATAATATTTGCAAATTAAAAACATAGTGATATAATTAACATAAAAAATCCTAAGGAGGATCTACGATGAAAAAAATCACACTATTTGGTTTGTCTCTAGCAGGCCTAGCTTTACTGGCTTTTCCTCATTCAGGTCAGGCCTTCGAGTTAAAAGAAGAATGGGTTGTTAAATGTGGCGTTCAGTATCAAGACGGCAACATTCTTCGATTTAACAATGGACACGAAGTAGATATCAAAGTCTTAGATTTGCCAAAAAATGAGAAAATCGAGTGGACGGTTAGCCTCAATGGTCAAGATCAGACTGCCAATTTCCTAGGTCAAGAAAAGGACAAGTCTATGATTGGCGTAGAAGGGCGTTATCTGAATTTCTATGTTCCATATGGCTATAGAGGAGATATCAAGGTAGAAGCCAAGAGCGGAAACGAAGTGAAGACCTGGTCAACGAAAGTGGTTGACGATGTACATCATGAAGGTGGAAAGAGAGGCTACTACCGTATTGAAGAATCAAATAATCAATACACTTACCTCGATGCTAAATGGGATTATCAAACCAAGACTTACACTGCCACCCTACCAGAAACTGTTAATGGTCAAAAAGTATATACTTGGGCAGACTATGACAATGGTGAGTTGAAACTTGAAAAACAAAAGTCTATTAGTCATAAATATGATAGAGGATCTTTCAAAGAACTTTATCCGATTGTAAAAGCAGAAAGCTGGCTAAAATCAAACCAAAACTGGTACTACCAAAAACAAGGTCAATTAGTAGAGAAGGATTGGGTTAAGGACAAGGGAACTTGGTACTTTATGAACGATAAAGGAGTCATGTTCAATCAAACTTGGCTCTATCAAGGTGGCAACTGGTATGCCTTTAAATCATCAGGAGCTATGATTGCTAGTGATTGGCTTTACGACCAAGGCAAGTGGTACTATTTATCAACTTCAGGCTCTATGAAAGCAAGCACTTGGGTTTATGACAAGGGAGAATGGTATTATGTAAGTTCTTCTGGTGCCATGCTTGCGAATGATTGGGTCAAAGACAATGGCAAGTGGTATTATCTAGCTTCATCAGGTAAGATGCTTCGCAATACCTACACACCAGATGGCTATTACGTTGGCAACTCAGGTACCTGGCAATAAGAATAAAAAGTCCTTTTCCTGCAAGGAAGAGGCTTTTTACTTGCTTTTCTGTTGCTTCCTCATTTGTCCTGAAGCCTTTTTTGTGTTAAAATGAATGGTATGAAAGCTAAAAAAATGTGGATAGCAGGCTTGGCTCTGCTTGGTATTGGAAGCCTTGCCCTTGCTACGAAAAAAGTTGCAGATGACCGCAAGCTCATGAAGACTCAGGAAGAGTTGACAGCGATTGTGCGAGACCACTTTTCAGACATGGGGGAAATTGCGACCCTCTATGTTCAAGTTTATGAAAGCAGTCTGGAGAGCTTGGTTGGTGGCGTCATTTTTGAGGATGGCCGTCATTATACCTTTGTCTATGAAAATGAAGATCTGGTCTATGAGGAGGAAGTCTTATGATACAACCAGCAAGTTTAGAAGAATTAGCATCTTTAGTAGAAAAAGATGGGAAGAAGGTCTTTCTTTTTGTGGCAGACTGGTGTGGAGATTGTCGTTATATCTATCCTGCCTTGCCAGAAATTGAGGAGACCAATCCTGAGTTCACTTTTATTCGAGTGGACCGAGACCAGTATATGGATTTAGCTAAACTCTGGGATGTTTATGGAATCCCCAGCCTTGTTGTTCTAGAAAAGGACAAGGAAATCGGTCGTTTTGTCAATCGCGACCGTAAAAGCAAGCAACAAATTAACGACTTTTTAGCAGGATTGAAATAGGAGAAAAGAGAAACAATGATTTTTACATATAACAAAGAACATGTCGGTGATGTCCTTATGGTCATCGTGAAAAATAGCGGAGATGCTAAACTAGATGTGGAGCGCAAAGGCAAGGTAGCCCGTGTTTTTCTCAAAGATAATGGAGAAACAGTTGCTTGGAATATTTTTGAAGTTTCAAGTTTATTTGAAATTGCAGAGCGCGGTCAAGTCTTTTTGACAGATGAGCAAGTTGCTCGTTTGAACCAAGAGTTGCAAGCGGAAGGTTTTACAGAAGAAATTATCAATGACAAGGAACCTAAGTTTGTTGTTGGTGAGATTGTCGAGATGGTAGCCCATCCTGATAGTGACCACCTCAACATCTGCCAAGTTGCAGTCGCAAGTGACAAGACAGTGCAAATCGTTGCAGGGGCTCCTAATGCGCGTGTTGGGTTGAAAACCATTGTGGCTCTTCCTGGAGCAATGATGCCAAAAGGCAATCTTATTTTCCCAGGCGAACTTCGTGGTGAAAAGAGTTTTGGCATGATGTGTAGTCCTCGTGAATTGCATCTGCCAAATGCTCCGCAAAAACGTGGTATTATTGAATTATCAGAAGATCAAGTTGTCGGAACCCCATTTGACCCAGCCAAACACTGGACTGCCTAAGAAATTGTCAGTATTTGATAGACCAGATAGAGGGGGATAAGATGGCGAAAAATGTAGTGATTACAGGAGCGACCTCAGGAATTGGTGAAGCGATTGCGCGTGCTTATCTGGAGCAGGGGGAGAATGTTGTTATAACAGGACGACGGACAGACAAATTAGAGGCTCTCAAGTCAGAGTTTGCAGCAATCTATCCAAATCAAACAGTTTGGGCCTTCCCACTAGATGTCACGGATATGGCCATGGTAAAGACTGTCTGCTCTGATATTCTAGAAACGATAGGTCGGATTGATATATTGGTCAATAACGCTGGACTAGCCCTTGGCTTGGCACCCTATCAGGACTATGAAGAGTTGGATATGTTGACCATGTTGGATACCAATGTCAAAGGTTTGATGGCGGTTACTCGCTGTTTCTTGCCAGCAATGGTAAAAGCCAATCAAGGACATATCATCAACATGGGGTCAACCGCAGGAATCTACGCCTATGCTGGTGCCGCTGTTTACTCAGCTACCAAGGCAGCAGTTAAGACCTTTTCAGATGGACTGCGAATTGATACCATCGCAACGGATATCAAGGTGACGACTATTCAACCGGGAATCGTTGAAACAGATTTTTCTACAGTGCGTTTTCATGGTGACAAAGAGCGGGCTGCGACGGTTTATCAGGGAATCGAAGCCTTGCAGGCACTGGACATCGCCGACACAGTAGTCTATGTGACCAGTCAACCTCGTCGTGTGCAGATTACAGATATGACCATCATGGCCAATCAACAAGCGACAGGTTTCATGGTTCATAAAAAGTAAAAAATTTCCTCGAAAAGTTACAAATTTCTGTAACTTTTTTTGATTTCCTACGAATAGATAAGTAGGAGGAAAAAATATGTATAATAAAGTTATCTTGATTGGACGTTTAACGTCTACACCAGAATTGCACAAAACCAGCAATGATAAGTCAGTAGCACGAGCAGCTATCGCTGTCAACCGTCGTTACAAAGACCAAAACGGTGAACGTGAAGCTGATTTTGTCAATATTGTCCTTTGGGGCAGACTAGCAGAAAGCTTGGCAAGCTATGCAACTAAAGGTAGTCTTATCTCTGTGGATGGAGAACTTCGTACCCGTCGTTTTGAGAAAAATGGTCAGATGAACTATGTGACCGAAGTACTTGTTACTGGATTCCAACTCTTGGAAAGTCGTGCTCAACGTGCCATGCGTGAAAATAATGCAGGCCAAGATTTGGCGGACTTGGTTTTGGAAGAGGAAGAATTGCCATTTTAAATATTGAAAAGTCTGAGTTGCTCTCAGGCTTTTTATCTTGAGAAAGTCAGACTTTTTTCTTGACTATTTCTGACCAAGTGATACAATAGAACTATGAATTAGCACTCATGTATAAAGAGTGCTAATAATATGTAGTTCATCATGGAGGAAAACAGATGTTGAAACCATTAGGAGACCGTGTGGTCTTGAAAATCGAAGAAAAAGAACAAACTGTTGGAGGTTTTGTCCTCGCAGGTTCAGCCCAAGAAAAAACCAAAACAGCCCAAGTTGTAGCTACTGGACAAGGTATTCGTACCTTGAACGGTGACTTGGTTGCTCCAAGTGTTAAAGCTGGAGACCGTGTATTAGTTGAAGCTCACGCAGGTCTCGATGTCAAAGATGGCGATGAAAAGTACATCATTGTAGGCGAAGCTAACATCTTGGCTATCATTGAAGAATAGAAGGAGAAAGTAAGTATGTCAAAAGAAATTAAATTTTCATCAGATGCCCGTTCAGCTATGGTTCGTGGTGTCGATATCCTTGCAGATACTGTTAAAGTAACCTTGGGACCAAAAGGCCGCAATGTTGTTCTTGAAAAATCATTCGGTTCACCACTCATCACCAATGACGGTGTAACTATTGCCAAAGAAATCGAATTGGAAGACCATTTTGAAAATATGGGTGCCAAATTGGTATCAGAAGTAGCTTCTAAAACCAATGATATCGCAGGTGACGGAACGACAACTGCAACAGTCTTGACTCAAGCAATCGTCCGTGAAGGCATAAAAAACGTCACAGCAGGTGCAAATCCAATCGGTATTCGTCGAGGGATTGAAACAGCAGTTGCTGCAGCAGTTGAAGCTTTGAAAAACAACGCCATCCCTGTTGCCAACAAAGAAGCCATCGCTCAGGTTGCCGCCGTCTCTTCTCGTTCCGAAAAAGTAGGTGAATACATCTCTGAAGCCATGGAAAAAGTTGGTAAAGACGGAGTCATTACCATTGAAGAGTCACGTGGTATGGAAACAGAGCTTGAAGTCGTAGAAGGAATGCAGTTCGACCGTGGTTATCTTTCACAGTACATGGTGACAGATAGCGAAAAAATGGTGGCTGACCTTGAAAATCCATACATTTTGATTACCGATAAGAAGATTTCAAATATCCAAGAAATCTTGCCACTCCTAGAAAGTATTCTCCAAAGCAATCGTCCACTCTTGATTATTGCGGATGATGTGGATGGCGAAGCTCTTCCAACTCTTGTTTTGAACAAGATTCGTGGAACCTTCAACGTGGTAGCAGTCAAGGCACCTGGTTTTGGTGACCGTCGCAAAGCCATGCTTGAAGACATTGCCATCTTGACAGGCGGAACAGTTATCACAGAAGACCTTGGTCTTGAGTTGAAAGATGCGACAATTGAAGCTCTTGGTCAAGCAGCGAGAGTAACTGTGGACAAAGATAGCACTGTTATCGTAGAAGGTGCTGGAAATCCTGAAGCCATTTCTCACCGTGTTGCGGTTATCAAGTCTCAAATCGAAACCACAACTTCTGAGTTTGACCGTGAAAAATTACAAGAACGCTTGGCGAAATTGTCAGGTGGTGTAGCGGTTATTAAGGTCGGAGCTGCAACTGAAACTGAGTTGAAAGAAATGAAACTCCGTATTGAAGATGCCCTCAACGCTACTCGTGCAGCTGTTGAAGAAGGAATCGTTGCAGGTGGTGGAACAGCCCTTGTAAATGTTATCCCTGCCGTAGCTGATTTAGAATTGACAGGAGATGAAGCAACAGGACGCAATATTGTTCTCCGTGCATTGGAAGAACCTGTTCGTCAAATCGCACACAATGCAGGATTTGAAGGGTCTATCGTTATCGATCGTTTGAAAAATGCCGAGCTTGGTACAGGTTTCAACGCAGCAACTGGTGAATGGGTCAACATGATTGATCAAGGGATTATCGACCCAGTTAAAGTGAGTCGTTCAGCTCTACAAAATGCAGCATCTGTAGCCAGCTTAATTTTGACTACGGAAGCAGTCGTAGCTAATAAACCAGAACCAGCAGCTCCGGCTCCAGCAATCGATCCAAGCATGATGGGCGGCATGATGTAAGCTTTCTATAGAAAACAACTTATAAAAAACACAAAAGGAGGGAATGCCTACCCCTCCTTTTTATGATATTCACTTCTAAATTGATTTGAGCTCTCCTAACTTATATGATAAAATAAGACTAGAAAAAGGAGAAGAACATGATCGATGTAGAAGAAATTCTGAGCAAGATGAACCCCAATCAGAAGATTAATTATGACCGTGTCATGCAGAAGATGGTACAAGTATGGGAGAAAAATGAGCAACGTCCAACCATTCTCATGCATGTTTGCTGTGCCCCTTGCAGTACCTATACTCTAGAATATTTAACAAAGTATGCTGATGTGACAATCTATTTTGCCAATTCTAATATCCATCCCAAGGCAGAATACCACAAGCGGGCTTACGTCACCCAAAAATTTGTCAGTGATTTCAATGAGCGAACAGGAAATACGGTTCAGTACCTAGAAGCTCCCTACGAACCAAATGAATACCGTAAGTTAGTCAGAGGACTGGAAGAAGAGCCTGAAGGTGGCGATCGTTGTAAGGTTTGCTTTGACTACCGCCTGGATAAAACAGCGCAAGTGGCTATGGACTTGGGCTTTGACTACTTTGGCTCAGCCTTGACCATTAGTCCTCATAAGAATTCTCAAACCATTAACAGCATCGGAATCGATGTGCAAAAAATTTATACAACCCACTATCTTCCAAGTGATTTCAAGAAAAATCAGGGCTACAAACGTTCAGTGGAGATGTGTGAAGAGTATGATATATATCGTCAATGTTATTGTGGATGCGTCTATGCAGCCCAAGCTCAGAATATTGACCTGGTTCAGGTTAAGAAAGATGCTACAGCTTTCTTGCTGGATAAGGATGTTGAAAAAGACTATTCCCACATTAAATTTACTGTTACGAAATTAGATATATAAATGAAAACTTGCCTCAAGGTAGGTTTTTTGCTAGTAGAAAAGTGATAGATAGAAATTGCTGGACCAATCTTTGAATTTCTAGTCCAAGGCTTGTGAGTCTTCAACAAGCCTTGGACTCTTAAAAAAATGAAGTTTTGCTCAAAAGAGCTTTTTAAATTAAAACGAGCAATTATCAGTTAAAATCTGTTTCAAAAGAAGAACGGATAAATTAATCCATGCTTTGTTTTTGAGTTAGGAAGTTAAGCATGCTAAACTGAGTCGTAGGAATAAATTTCTTTATAGAAATGTGTTACAACTCTGCTATAACGGAATATTCCTTTTTTGCATTTATACAACTTATTTAACACTATCTTTATTCTTGTGATATAATGTCAAATTATAGAGTGGAGGTCATTTAAAATGATTGATAAAGTAATTGAACAATATAAAAGTCATGATAATCTTGATATTCGAGTAGAATTGCATAAGAAGTATTCAAAAAATAAATTGGGATTCAATAATTGGATATTTTCTAACTACCAAATCACTGATGAAGTAAAGGTTCTAGAATTGGGATGTGGTACAGGAGAACTGTGGAAAAGTAATAGTGATTCTATAGATAAAATGAAGCAGTTGGTTGTTACAGATTTTTCTAAAGATATGGTAAAATCAACGAAGTCAGTGATTGGAAATAGAGACAATGTCAACTATGAGATAATGGATATTCAAAAGATTTCTTTTGAGAATGAAACGTTTGATATTGTTATTGCTAATATGCTTTTACATCATGTGAATGATATTCCTAAAGCTCTCTCTGAGGTAAATAGGGTCTTAAAAACCGGAGGAATTTTTTACTGTGCTACATTTGGTGAAAATGGAGTTGTAAATTATTTGGCAAGTTTATTTAAAGATGAGGTTAATCAAGATTTAGAAAATAAAACGTTTACTTTACAAAATGGTAAAAGGTACCTGAGTAGGTATTTTAACTCTGTCGATACATTACTCTATGATGATGAGTTACAGGTAACTAGTATAGATGACCTAGTTAAATACATCCAATCGTTTAAAGGAATTTCAGAAATAGGCTCACTAGAAGAGGAAATAATACGTAAAAGATTGGAAAGTGAGTTTAATAATGGTATGTTGATCATTCCTAAAGAATATGGTATGTTTATCGCTCGAAAAGAAAGTTAAGGGAACGAAAGTGTGAAAAATTATGGAGAAGGTTTTCGATATTTTAGAAAATTAAACGGATATTCTTTAGAGTATGCTGCAGCTGATTCTATATCAAAATCTCAACTTTCTAGATTTGAAAGGGGAGAAAATGAAATTTCTCTTTCAACATTTTTTGAATTATTATCAAATATCAATGTTTCGATAGAGAATTTTTGTAATTACTTAGAACATTATAAAAGATCGGAGCTTGATGATTTTTTGGTTAATTTATCTCCGAATTTTTATAGTTTGAATACTAAAGGATTGGAGGTAATAAAAAATGAGCAACAAAAGCTTTTTGAGAAGAGTGGGGAAAAAACTCATAAAATAAATACAATTATGGTTCAGGGATTGTTAAATCAGATAGATTGTAATCATGTAGTTAGTAGAGATGATCTAAATTTAGTATATGACTATTTATTCCAGAAGGAACGATGGGAGTCCTATGAGATAACGCTGATTGGTAATTTATATCATCTTTTTGAGATAGATTATATTTACAGGGTCGGAAAAGAAATACTAGAGCGTACACATTATTACGAAAAAATCGGTAAGAATAGAAATTTAGTTGTGTCAGCTTGTTTAAATTTTTGGTTCTGTTGCCTTGAAAATTCACATCTAATATATGCAGACTACTTTGAAATGAAATTAAAGAAATTATTAAAAGATGACACAAAAGTTTTTGAAAAATCTACATTCAAATTTGTAGAAGGATATAAAATATATCTGACTGAATCTAAAGAATCTGGAATTAAACAAATGGACAATGTCATAAAATATTTTGAGTTTATTGAGTCTAAAAGTATTGCGTTATATTTTCAAAAACGATTAAATGAGCTGATAGATTAAATAACATTTTCTCTGTTGAGATATTGTTTTTAAAATATTGTACTAAATGATTAATGCTATGTGGAAATCCAAAAAATAAATTATTTGATACGAAGTTGACCTGTATTTTTTATACTAATCATCTCCGTATTTTTTGTATGAAACGATATAAGTTTATTGTAAATTTACAAGGAACAAAGACATTAAAAAATATCAGTAGGTCTATTTGTTTTATATATTTCGCGAATTCTGCATAAATCTCTTTCTAGTAATGTGTTGTAACTCTGCTATAATGGATTTATTCCTTTTTGTGTTTACACAATTTATTTTACACTACCAAAAAAACAAGGTCAGGATTTTGTTCCTGACCTTTGACAACTTTACCTATTCTTTAGTTCTACATAGCGCTTGTACCAAATGTTTACATAGGCTTCTGAGAAAGGACCACGTCCATTATTAATCCAATCAACAAGAATTTTGACATGTTCTTTTAAAATATAGTCTAAGTCATCAGAATAATTCATTTTGCGTTTGTGACGCTCGTACTCCTCAACATCTAAGAGACGTTTTTCCCCATCTGTAAAAATTTTAACATCCAAATCGTAATCAATATACTTCAGAGCTTCTTCATCCAGATAGTAGGGGCTAGCCATATTGCAATAGTAGGAAATTCCATTATCGCGAATCATGGCAATGATATTAAACCAATATTTCTTGTGAAAGTAAACAATAGCAGGTTCTCGAGTGACCCAACGACGACCATCACTTTCGGTAACCAGTGTGTGATCGTTGACACCAATAATGGCGTTTTCTGTTGTTTTTAGTACCATGGTGTCCCGCCAAGTTCGGTGGAGACTCCCATCATGCTTATAACTTTGAATTGTAATAAAGTCGCCTTCTTTTGGAAGCTTCATAACTAACCAACTTTCTACAATTTATAAGTTTATCGTTTACTATTGTACCATAAAATTACCTAAAATCTGTGAATTTTACATGAAAATATTAAAGATATTCTCTGAGAGCGCTTGCTATATCCGAAAAATCGTAGCCCTTTCGTGCTAAAACTTGGGTTAAATGCTGTTTAAGTTCGTATCCTTCATATTTTCGGGCATACTTGGCATATTGCTTATCAAGTTCCTTGAAGATGAGTTCCTGAGTCGTTTCTTGGTCAACTTGACTATCCAACTGGTCAAAGGCAGTTTTAGCATCAGAATAGGAAAACCCCTTGTTGGTCAGATTTTGGAGAATCTTATCTTGCAAGGCACGAGCTGGAAGTTTTCCCTCATATTTTTTCAATAGTTTATTAGCTACACGTTCAGCAACTTCAGAAAAATCAAATTCTTTCAAATTCTCTTCTATAGTAGATTTTGAAATCCCTTTTTGTGTTAGTTTCTGAGTCAGTACATAAGGTCCCTTGTCTCCTGAAAGGTGATTGGCATTGATGATAGCATAAGCGTACTGGTTATCATTAATCCACTTATCTTCTTTAAGATTAGCAATGACTTGAGAAACTATTTTTGAATCAATATCATATTTTTTTAGATATTCACTGACCTCTTTTTCAGTACGTGCTTTAAATGATAGGTGGTAGAGGGCTAGATTCTTACCATAAGAAAATTGGGCAAAGTCCCGAATCTCCTTCAATTCCTCTTCGTTTATCACCTTATCTCTTGATAACATAAAACGAACAATTGTATCTTCAGTAATGTAGCATTTGTCAACATTATCAAGCTCCATCAGATAGAGTCTTTTTTTCTTTTCAAGTTTTGTGATTTTCATAGTTCTATTATAACTCAAAATGTGATAAGATAGGGGTATGAATCTGAAAGTGAAACAAAAAATACCATTAAAAATCAAGCGCATGGGAATTAATGGTGAGGGAATCGGCTTTTATCAAAAAACCTTAGTCTTTGTACCTGGAGCACTAAAAGGAGAAGATATCTATTGTCAGATTACTTCTATTAAACGCAACTTTGTTGAAGCAAAATTACTGAAGGTCAATAAGAAGTCTAAATTCCGAGTTGTGCCAGCTTGTACTATTTATAATGAGTGCGGAGGCTGCCAAATCATGCACCTGCATTATGATAAGCAGCTGGAGTTCAAGACGGACTTACTTCACCAAGCGCTAAAAAAATTTGCCCCTGCAGGATATGAAAATTATGAAATCCGCCCGACGATTGGAATGCGGGAACCCAAGTACTATCGTGCTAAGTTACAATTTCAGACTCGAAAATTTAAAAATCAGGTCAAGGCTGGTTTATATGCACAAAACTCTCATTACTTAGTAGAGTTGAAAGACTGCCTGGTACAAGACAAGGAAACGCAAGTGGTTGCTAATCGTTTAGCAGAATTACTTACTTATCACCAGATTCCAATCACGGATGAGAGAAAAACCCTAGGTGTTAGAACTATAATGGTTCGACGAGCTAGAAAGACTGGACAAGTTCAGATTATTATTGTTACAAACCGCCAGCTTAATTTAACCCTGCTGGTAAAAGATTTAGTTAAAGATTTTCCAGAGATTGTGACAGTAGCTGTTAATACAAATACAGCTAAAACCAGTGAGATTTATGGTGAAAAGACAGAGATTATCTGGGGAGAAGAGAGTATTCAAGAAGGTGTACTCGATTATGAATTTTCACTATCTCCTCGAGCTTTCTATCAACTAAATCCTGAACAAACAGAAGTCCTTTATAGTGAGGCAGTAAAAGCGCTGGATGTTAGTAAAGAAGACCATTTGATTGACGCTTATTGTGGAGTTGGAACAATTGGTTTTGCCTTTGCAAAGAAAGTAAAAACACTCAGAGGTATGGATATTATTCCAGAAGCTATTGAAGATGCCAAGCGAAATGCTAAAAGAATGGGATTTGACAATACTCATTATGAATCTGGAACGGCAGAAGAGATTATTCCTCGCTGGTATAAGGAAGGCTACCGAGCAGATGCTCTGATTGTGGATCCACCACGTACAGGTCTGGATGATAAGTTATTAGATACTATTCTTACCTATGTACCAGAAAAAATGGTCTATATTTCTTGCAATGTTTCGACCTTGGTTCGTGATTTAGTACGTTTAGTAGAAGTCTATGATCTCCATTATATCCAGTCGGTCGATATGTTCCCGCATACAGCTCGAACTGAAGCTGTTGTAAAATTAATAAAAAAAGTTTAAAAAGTAGTTGACAAAGTTTGAAAAGTCTGTATAATAGTAAGAGTTGAAAACAACTCTGGTCCGTTGGTCAAGGGGTTAAGACACCGCCTTTTCACGGCGGTAACACGGGTTCGAATCCCGTACGGACTATGGTATGTTGCGGATGGA
>NZ_JASHAR010000024.1:0-26663 GCF_047465045.1 Streptococcus mitis | reverse complement strand
CTGTTAATTTTTCTGCTAATTTTTTCGCTACTTCAGCTTTAGCCGCTGCTTTAACTGCTACTGTTGGGGTTACAGCTTCAATTGCTGCTATACCGTCTGTTTGAGCTGTTGCTACTCCTGCATTGTCAGTTGCTGCGTCAATTGCTTGATTTGCTTTTGTTGCTGCGTCTTGTGCTGCTTGTTTAGCCGCATCTTTTTCTTCTTTCGTTGCGTTTGGAGTACCTTCAAGTGCTGTTAATTTAGCTTTTTTAGCCTTATCAACTTCTAATTTAGCTTGAGCTTTTTGAAGCAACAAAGTCTGGGCGTTAATATCTGCTTGATTTTTTCGATTCGCTATTTCTACATTGTTAGTTTCTTCATTCAATATTTCTTGAGCCTTAGCTAATTCTGCTTGATAAGCAGCCCATGCTTCAGGTGTATAATCGATTTGATTTAATGTTGCTACCTTAGCTGCCTCTGCCTGCAGATCAGCTTTATACATATTAATCTTAACTGTTTGTTGTGCAACTGTATCACTACCTGTTTTTTTAGTTCCGTTATCAATCAGATTTCCTGAAGTTTGATAAGAAACTGTTCCCTCCAATTGTTTTTCAATTGGTTTGGTAGTTGGCAAACTAAAAGTATACGTTAAAGTCTGTTCTCGTTTAGGGTCCAAATTGTTAAAACCAAGAGTCAAACTAGTTCCATTTAGTTGGGCCGAGCTTGTACCTGTTGTTCCCACTAATGTTGCACCTTCTGGCAACTCAACTCTATACTGATTATTTGTAGAAGTTGAGAATCCTTTATTAACAACTTTTACAGTCACAGTAGTATCCACAGTAGTAGAAGTAGCAGAAGTAGCTGTAGATTCATAAGTAGTCTTCACAACTTCAGATACAAGATAAGAACCGCTAGCCACACGAACATTACTTACAACTCCTCCTGCATTCTCATTAGATGATATAGCTGGTTTATTGAAACTACTATCATAGCTATGATTTTCTGTACTTCTATTAAGAGCTGTTTCAAATTGAAGTCTTAATTTTGTTAAGCCTTCAGGAACATTTACAAGAACGGACATTTCTCCCATCGGAGTACCAGCATAACCTTTTTCATACCGACCTAGTACAGCTCCTGTTTCTGGATTTTTAACAACTAGTCTTGCTCCATTATTACCACTATTTATATTTACCGTTGTCCCTCTCCAAGTTACCTTCACCTCTTGGCCACCCACTACATCAATATCTTGATAAATAGGACCAAATTCAGGTTTTGGACTACCACTCCACGATTCTCTTCCTGGATATACTGCTAAAACAGCTCCTATTCCAGAACCTCTGTCACCCGGAAAAGCATCTCCATATTGAGATGCTTTCGCAGTCCAAATAAGAGGAACTGTTGTTGTTGTTGAATTAACAGGTTTCCATCCTGTTAATTTACTTATATCGTTCTTGACAGTAATAGGATCTGATGTTGCAGTTGGAAGTACTGCTCCTTGGCTAGTATCATTAAAATTACCATTTACAATAGCTACATTTGTTGCATTCGTAGCTAGGGGATCTGTGCTTGTTACAGTGCCAGGAGTTGAATCTGTACGGAATGGGTTATTTGTATCCAACGCTTTCCCATTACGTTCATCTCTAGAACCTGAGTTTGCAATAGAATTAGACTCCAAAGTCTTCTCTGCGCTGGTAAGTTTTTTACCTTCACTTAACTTATCAGTTGTATTATCTAATGGTTGTTCTTTTTTCTTTTCAGATTTTGTTTGCAATTTTGATGTCGCTGTAATTAACTTTCTATATGCTGCAGTTAATTCAGTTTGAGTTGTTGCAGTGCTTAAAACAGTTCTTGATTCGTCTAAGATAGTTCTAAGATTATTAACGCTTTCTTCTGTCTTAGTAGCATATGTTCCTTTAGCAAACTTGCCATCAATCTCTTTGATTAAATCTGTTAATTCTTTCTTATCTAGAGTCTCCACCTTCTGGGGTGCTGATTCTGGAGAGGGACTATTTTCAACTGTTGAAGGTTGAGTATTTGTCTCTACTGTTGCAGCAGGACTAGTGGCTACTGTATTACCTTCATAGTTACCATTCTGGGCATTCAGTTCTTTAGGTTGCGGTGCTAGTGTCTCCCCATTAGTTGAAGGCACGCTTTGCTCTGCAGCATATACTCCTCCATTTCCTAAAAACATGAAAAACGCAGCTACTGCGACACTAGCTGCACCAAAGCTGACTTTACGAATAGAAAAACGTAATTGCTTTTCACGATCGTGTTTACCTTTATGAAACATCTAAATTTCCTCCAAAATAAATATTTGTATCTAACTAGATTACACTATTATCCCAATAATTCAATATCCCTTTTTCATCTTTTTAAACCTATTTAATATTTCACGAATATATATATATATATATATTCATAGAAATGAGGTTTTTCCTTGAATTTATAGCTTTAATTGAATAAAAATTATTTATTCAGAAATATTAAATTTTTATAACATTTTAAATTACATAAATATTTATCCTATTAGATAGTATTGCTAATACTTGACCATCCGTCAATCCACTTTAATCCGAGTCACGTTGGTTAATAATTTATATATGTTTCATTCTTTCTTAGTTAATTTTTTCACTCCAATCAATTCAAATATTCCATGAAAGAACTTTCACAAAAAAAGAGCACGAGCCAAAACTACGTTCTCCTTAAAATGACAAAACATTATTGTCAAAGTAAAAAGATGACTTACAGAACCTGTAGGCAACCTAGTCAGTCGGTTTATTCTGGTGTCTGCCACCGCTTGGCCCTTACGTCCAAGATTGCTATCGGATTTCGTTCGGGTGTCCGCCACCGCTTGGCCCTTATGTCCAAGATTACTATCAGATTGACCATGAGCCGACCACTCATCTACACCATTATTCTAACGAATATGAGCTACAAACGCAAGAGAAAAACTTATTTTGGATTTATACACTATAGAAAACATACACTATCTTCAGATTGAACTTTTGTTCAAAATAAGCTATAATGAATTTAAGTAGAAACAGGAGGTAGAACAAATGGCTACAATCAGTTTAACACGTGATATAAAACTAACAAACGAAGATGCTCTAAAAATTCTTAATCATAAACCATCTAAAAAGCTACAAGCAGTCTTGAAATCTATTGAATCACAGGACGCTACCGCTCCAACGAAAAATAAACTCATTTCAAAGTATCTGTAAGATGACAATTCAAGTAACACCACTTAAGCAATATCTTGAAAATATTCAAGTGCTGGCTCCTGATAAAACTGAGAAACAAGTTCAGGAGCTATTTAAAACTATCATTTTAGAAAATGTTAATTTCAAAGATAATGAAGAGATGTTGATTTATCTATCTGATAAAGCTCCCAATTTTGAAAAACAACATCGTTCTCGTAATTTTATCGTTGAAGAAACTGAAACAAATAACATCATAGGATTCTTTAGTTTATCTCTCAAAGTTGTTGATATTTCTGATTTAGAGAAATCCTTAAAAAAGAAACTCGTCCTAAAAGGGAAAAGTCCCAAAAATATTGATTATCTCCCTGTGTTACTTATCGGTCAATTCGGCAAAAACACAAAGCTAAATAAACTATCCGGACAAGAGTTATTTGAAATTGTAATTAAAAAAATGGAAGAATTTCGAGCAATTGTAGGAACTCAGATGGTATTTCTAGATAGCATCAATCATCCTAAAGTCATTAAATTTTATGAACAGTTCGGATTTGTTGCTTACAGTCAATTGATTAAAGACGATCATCAAGTAAGTTATCAGCCTATGGCATTAAATATGTCACTCTATAACAAATCATGACCACCCGTCAAACGGGTGGTTTGTACCAGGGCTATAAGCCCAAATTACCAGCCAGCGCCTAAGGACGCTGGCTTTCACTTTGTTCAAGCCTTACTGCTCTTGACTCGTCACTTGCCTCTCAAAGAAGCTTTAGTATTACTTACCACTATTTCTAAAGGGATCCTCATATTCTTTTACACTCAATTTATCTAGTGCTATATCATGCTTTACTTGTTCTCAAATTTTCATACTCATGAAGAAATCATCCACTGGATAATTTCTTTAATCTTGAATATATTTCTTATCTAACTTTTCAGCAAGTACAGTCTCTAAATTATATGTCCATATCTTGATGCTTTCATTAGTAAAGATAGAAGTCATTGAATAAGTTATTTCTCTTGGTGTGATCTTATCACCAGTAGTAATATCAATAAAAACAACCTCCTTTAATGAATCAAAAGTTGCATTTAATTTTAATGAAAATCCTCCATATTCATCATCTTGGCGAATAGGCTCTAGCTTATCTACTGAAAATGAAAATCCATCAGTTTTAGAACAAAGAATCTCTTCAAAGATATGAATCAAATTTTCTCTGCTCATTTCGGTTCCCTTCAGAGTGACATCTAAATCCATTGTGGTTCGCTTATCTAGTCCAATCATTTGACCTATTAGATACCCTCCTTTTACAATGAAGGAATCTCTATAAGAACTAGTAGAAATCAGCTTTAACACTTGCTCAATTAAATAATGTTGTTGTACTTGTTGAGCTGGAATTCCCTTATCTTTTGAAATATTTTTGATTTTTGCTTTAAAGCTATTCGCATTTGAAAACATTAAGATAGCACCTCCGTATAAGATTGTAACTTATCAGTTACTTTAAATAGCTGGGCATAATAAAATAATTTGTGTAAATGAATTTGATTCTGTTGAAAATATTTCTTAAAAGCTGGTGCAATAATTTGAAGATCCACCTGATGAACTGGTCTTAGACATTCAACCAAAACACGTTCAACTTCATAAACTTTAATAAATTGACCAGGAAGACGCTCTATCTCAACAATTCCTTCACTATAGTGAGAGCGTAAGATAACAGGACATATATCTGCTTCCTTAATGTTTTTGGTATTCGTACCATAAGGAAAACTCATCGTCATGTTAAAAGGGATAGTCAAAGATAAACCATGTAACCAAAGTGCTGTCTCCAAAGAAAAGATTCCCTTTGGAAATCGATACTGAAGGACAAACCACTCATCTAAATAAATATCAGGTAAGCGATATAACCCTTTTTCTTCAGCATCGATTTTTCCTTCTGTAACCATTTTCAATAAGGTTTTGTAGTGTAAATTTTCATCCATTACTTGTTTAAAAGTTAAAAAACCATACTGATTGAAAGAGTTCATCAGCTTCTCTCTTTTATCAACCATATCATTCTCCTTTCTTAGAAACAAAATGCTAACATCCTATATATATGTTAGCATTTTATTTCTTTAAAATCAATTTATTTAGTTTTTTATTTCAAACTGAATCTATAACTAAGACAGACCAGCTATTATAAAGAAGAAGTAATCCGATATTCTCTAGATAATCCTAATAGATGAGGAATGGAGGAGTTTGGGACTGATAGAATAATTTCAGGACAGTTCTCCATATCTGTCTAATAAATATATTTGTACTGAGAAACATTTTTCTCAATAGTATTGGCCAAGCATCCATCTTAACATTGAGAATATCAATCTCTCCATCAAAAGTCTTTAGCCATTCCAAAGTATAAGTCATTTGAATTTTCTCCTAAAAAGAGAAGGAAGCTCCTGCTTCCTTCTCTCCCACATATTGAGTTTCACCTCACGCTAGATATGCCCTATCTGTTCCTCAAGAGTAGGCAGTCCTGCTATTCTTTTTCTCAACAAACAGTCTGAACTGAGAGCGGAACCCACAGGCGGGTGCAGACCATATCCACTAGCCCACAAGTAATTATATCATTTAATTATCTTCATTATACGCAATTAGTCCATATTTGTCAACAATTACATTCATTATGAATATCTAAAAATCAGGTCCTTTTTTTGAAAAGTTTGTGTTTGTATTTTGGCTTGGTTTTCGAATCATAGAGAGAGAATCAAGTTGATTCCCTCTCTATGTTAGTTTTTACTTATTTTCCCTATAGGAAAGCTAGGATCTATTAAAAAATTCTTTTTTATGTGAACTCCCCCATCTTTCGATAAATAGAATCCCCACTAACAAAAGGATAATCAGGCAAGGAAATAAAACTAGCCCCATGTCCCAATTTAGATTGACATTATCAATTTGCTTAGGTAATCTTCCAGACAAAATCTCTACTGAACGTAAGTAAGTAAAGGGAATCAGATGTGCAATCTTTTGAAGAGGCTGAATTGTTTGAATACCAAACAATAAGCCAACAATCCCAATAAGTGAAAGAAAGAGGACAGGCATTTTTTGCTTGAAAAAGTAAGCAATCAAGTACACTACTTCCACAATGACGATAAAGGCTAAGAAAGTTAATAACAAGCCAGGAAATAACACATCTTGTATCTTTCCAATAGTTACCTCTTGATTCACTAAGCTATAAATTGGGTAGGGATAATCTAACTGTCCAAAACCACTTATCAGACTTCCCACTAGAAAAGAAAATCCACTGATTCCGATAAAAAGCACAGTTACATAACCCACTCCAACTCCAAGAGAGGACATGGCAAATGCCACTTTTTTCCAATTCAGCCATAAGAGATATGGCCTCAACAATATCTATTCCCATTTCACGTACTAAAAATGAGATAACAATATAGCGTGATGATTGTAATTCTTTTGTCATTTTCCCTCCAGAAAATAAAAAAAGGAGAACAATATTCAACTGTTCTCCAAAATAATTTTATTAAAAAGAAAAACCCTGCCAAATTAATTTTTGGTAGGGTTTTTGGTGGGAAACTAAATAAATTTATCAGTTTCTAAAATGTGTTCACGATTCTAAAAGGCTGATACTATAGTATTCCGAATTTTAATTGGTATATGCCTCTTATTTAAGAGTAACTGAAGCTCCAGCTTCTTCCAATTTAGCTTTGATTTCTTCAGCTTCTGCAGTTGCAACGCCTTCTTTAACAAGTGCTGGTGCACCGTCAACAAGTTCTTTAGCTTCTTTAAGTCCAAGACCTGTGATTTCACGTACAACTTTGATAACGCCAACTTTTTTGTCGCCTGCAGATGTCAATTCAACGTCGAATGAATCTTTAGCAGCACCAGCGTCAGCAGCACCAGCTGCAGCTACAGCTACAGGAGCAGCTGCAGTTACACCAAATTCTTCTTCGATAGCTTTTACAAGGTCGTTCAATTCAAGGATTGAAGCTTCTTTAATTTCAGCAATAATGTTTTCAATGTTCAATGCCATTGTTATTTCCTCCAAATATGTTTTAAATTTATAATAGATTTTCGTAGCTAGGCTACGCTGCGTAGCTTAAGATTAAGCTGCGTCTTCTTTGTTGTCTGCAACCGCTTTGACTGCAAGAGCAACGTTGCGCACTGGCGCTTGAAGTACAGAAAGGAGCATAGAAAGAAGTCCTTCGCGGTTTGGAAGAGTTGCAAGAGCAAGAATCTCTTCTTTAGATGCGACAGCGCCTTCGATTGCACCACCTTTGATTTCAAGTGCTTCAGCGTCTTTAGCAAAATCGTTCAAGATTTTCGCTGGTGCGATAACATCTTCGTTAGAAAATGCTACTGCAGATGGTCCAACAAATACAGATGCAAGATCTTCAAGACCAGCTTTTTCAGCTGCACGACGCAAGATTGAGTTTTTAATAACTTTATACTCAACTTCGCTTCCACGAAGCTCACGACGAAGAACTGTATCTTGCTCAACTGTCAAACCACGAGCGTCTACAACGACGATAGATGCAGCAGCTTTCATTTTTTCAGCTACTACGTCAACTAGTTCCGCTTTTTTAGCAATAATTGCTTCACTCATTAGTGTGTTCACCTCCGTTATTATTTTGCTTGGGGAAATTTTTCAAAAGAAAAACGCGCCCAAACCTAGACACGAAAGTACAATACGCTTCTTTTTACATGATACGTTTTGTCCTCGGTAGGATATTTATGAGTCGAGCTCCCCTACTGTCTTAGGCAGTTTTTTCAAACCGTATATAAGTATAGCATAGTCAAAAAAAGAATGCAAGATTTTTGCAAACTTTTTTTAAACTTTTTTCGTGATTTTTCTTTTAAAGTTCTACTGTTAGGACTTGGCCTTGCTTAACAACCTGTTCTCCAGCGATATAAACATCATCAACGTCACTGGATTTGACTGCATAAATGAGGTGGGACAGCATATTTTCCTGAGGTTGGAGATGAATTTTCCCTTGTGGTTGGATGACCAGAAAATCTGCTTGCTTGCAAACTTCCAGACTTCCTATCTGATTTTCCATTCTTAGGACCTTAGCACCTTCGATTGTCAGAGCCTTGAGAGCTGTTTCGATAGGGAATTGGCTGGCATCCCCACTCTTCATTTTCTGTAAGAGAGCTGCTGTTCGTCCTTCCTCAAACATATCAAGGTTGTTGTTGGAAGCAACTGAATCTGTCGCAATTCCTACTGCCATTCCCGCTTTTTGGAGTTGGATAATTGGAGCGATTCCTGAGGCCAGTTTGAGGTTACTGATAGGATTGTGAGCGATAGCCACTTGAGAAGTTGCCAAACGTTCAATTTCTCTCTCGTTTAATTCGACCCCGTGAGCAAAGACAGATGGATGATCTAAGTAACCCAGTTCTTCGAGAAAATCAAGAGGACGTTTACCGTATCGTTTCAGGATAATTCCTGACTCCTCCTTGGTCTCCGCCACGTGGATATGGATAGGAATATTCAACTCTTTTGCCAGATCTAAGCTTTCTGCCAGCAAGTCTCTACTACAGCTGTAGGGAGAATGTGGGGCTACCATCACCTTGAAATTTGGATTTTTATATCCAATAATTTCTTCAATGATTGCTCGAGTTCTACTTATAGTCTCAGCAGTTGTCTCTGCCTCTGAAGAAAAAAGAGTCGGTGAGAAATAACAACGCACCTTGGAATCTTTCACTGCCTGATAAATCCGCTCAATATCCACACCATTGGGATTATACATATCATTAAAGGTTGTTGTTCCTGACTGGAGCATCTCTATCATAGCTTCTTTGACCGCCTTAGTAGTCATGTCGGGAGTAAATCCTGCTTCTGCAGGCCAGATATAGTCATTGAGCCATTCATGGAGATTGCTATCATCTCGAATTCCTCTCAATCCGGTCATAGCAGAATGGGTGTGACAATTGACCAAACCAGGCATAATCCAAGCTCCCTGATAGTCTATAATCTGCTCAGCTTGCTCTATAATCTCTGACTGCTCTTGACCAACATAGACGATTTGAGAATCCTTAACGGCTAAGATTCCATCTAGATAAACATGGAAATCTTTGTCACAAGTCACGATATTTACATGCTGAAAGACTTTCATTCTAGGCTCCTTTTCTATAAGACAATTTATACTCTCTTCAAACCACGCCAGCTTCACTTTGGATTAGATATATGGTTACTGACTTCGTCAGTCTTATCTACAACCTCAAAGCAGTGTTTTGAGCAACCTACGGCTAGCTTCCTTGTTTGCTCTTTGATTTTCATTGAGTATTACAGTGAATAATTTTTCTAGCTATTGTAACAAAAAAGTCACCCGAAGGCAACTTTTTTTGTCCATAAGATTTCAAAATAGAAAGGCTTATTCAGAGCTAAAAGCGGCAGCTTGCTGCATTTGGTAATACTTGCCTTTTCTAGCCATGAGGTCCTGATGATTGCCATGCTCCACAATATCGCCATCCACCAAGACAAGAATCAAATCTGCATCCTGAATAGTTGACAAACGGTGAGCAATGATAAAGCTTGTACGCCCCTTCATGAGTTTAGCAAATGCATCCTGAACTAGCACTTCTGTCCGTGTATCGATGGAGGAAGTTGCCTCGTCTAAGATAAGAATCTTAGGGATAGCTAGAAAGACCCGGGCGATGGTCAAGAGTTGGGCTTGACCGACAGAGAGAGATTCTCCTGCATTTTCCAACTTGGTATCGTATCCCTGTGGCAACTGTTGGATGAAAAAATCTGCATTGGCTGCTTTTGCAGCAGCAATCACTTGCTCCCGACTGGCTTTAGGATTTCCAAAGGAAATATTGTCATGAATGGTCCCTTGCTTGAGCCAGGTTTCTTGGAGCACCATTCCAAACTGCTGGCGTAAAGAGGCACGACTATAGTCATAAATGGATTTCCCATCCAGCAAGATATCTCCAGAGTTAATGGGATAAAACCGCATGAGAAGATTGATAAGGGTTGATTTTCCAGCACCTGTCGGACCAACAATAGCAACCTTGCTACCAGCTGGAATATCAATAGATAAATCCTTAATCAAAATCTTTTCAGGATGGTAGCCAAAAGAAACCTGTTTAAAGGAAATAGCTCCCTTAACTTGGTCACTAGTCAACTCTTCCTTACCTGTTTCAGCCACCTCAGGACTATCTAAGACTCCATAAACACGTTCTGCACAAGCCAAGGCACTTTGCAACTCAGCTAGCACTGAAGAAATATCATTAAAAGGCTTGGTGTACTGTTGAACATAGTTCAAAAAAGTCACTAAGCGTCCAATGGTCAAGGTAGAGCCTATCATGATACGATAAGCTCCCACTCCAGCTAGAAGGGCATAAATAAGCGCATTGACAAAGCGAGTCGAAGGATTGACCGTTGAAGAATAAAAGATAGCTGACTGTGAATAACCTGCATAGTTGGCATTCGCCTCGTGCAGTCTTTGGATAAAATCTTCTTGAGCATTAAAGGACTGGATAATGGTCTGCTGGTTCAACGATTCTTCAATCAACTGAGTCTGAATTCCCCTCGTCTCTGTTTGCTTTTGGAAGAGATGATAGGAGCGTTTGGCAATAAAGCGTGAGATTACCATAGACAGTGGCGTCAACAGCAAGACCAAAAGAGTCATGAGGAGATGAATTTGAATCATGGCTAGAATGCTGACTAAAATCATCAAGACACCAATGAAGAATTGGTTAAAAATCATGGTCAAGCCAGCTGCCAACTGTTCTATGTCTGTTGTCACCCGACTGACCATCTCCCCACTGCCTTGCCGATCCACAAAGGCAATCGGTAAACGATGGAGCTTATGGATGATTTGCTCTCGCAAGTCTCTGGTATAAGAGAAAATTAGGCGATTATAGAGGAGAGGATTGGCCCACTGCACGAGGGTATTTCCTATGACCACCAAGATCATTTGGAGAAAAATCTGCCAAAAAACTGGTGAAGAACCAGCCACTAGGACTTGGTCGATGACCTGCCCAATCAATATAGGTAGGTAGATTGATAAGGCAACTTGGACAATGGTTCCTAGAAAGGCTAGAAAAAGAAGGAAGGTATGACTTGTAAGGTCTTTAGCCAAACGTTTGAGCGTCTGGTTTGCAGTTTGTCGTCTCATACTAGTCCTCCTTACCATGTTGGGATGCATTGATTTCACGATAGACTTGACTGGTCTTCATCAAGTCATCGTGCTTGCCGATAGCTAGGAGCTCACCTTTTTCCAAGAGGAGAATCTGGTCAGCCATCTGTAAAGTCGATGTTCTTTGAGAAATCAAAATTAAGCTTGTATTTGGCAAATTTTCTCGAATAGCTTTCAAGAGATTGAACTCAGTAATGGTGTCCAGGGCAGAGGTCGCATCATCTAGGATGAGAAATGGAGCTTGGCGCAAGACTGCTCGTGCGATAGACAGCCTTTGTTTTTGACCGCCTGAGAAATTTCGCCCTCCTGCCTCAACTAGAGCATCCAAGAGTCCTTCCTTATCACTGACAAAATCCTTGGCTTGCGCAATTTCCAAGGATTGCCAGAGTTCTTGATCAGTCACTTCTTGATTTAAACCCAAAGTTAAGTTGGAACGAATAGTTCCTTTAAAGAGTTCGACTTTTTGGGGCACATAGGCAATCCAAGACCGCCACTCCTCTAAATTACTAGGACTAGATCCATCTCGATAAGGGTAAATGCTCCCCTTGTCTGCTGGATAAAGTCCAAGGATGAGTTGCACCAAACTTGATTTACCAGAACCCGTTCCCCCAATGATACCAATGATTTGCCCTTGCTGCATATCAAAGGAAATGTCTCTCAGAGAAGGCTGGGCCGCATCAGGATAGGTAAAGGTCAATTCTTGAACTTGTAAAACCTGATTGCTAGTAACTTGCTTTTTCTCTAATTCTGAATGGATGTCTTCTGGAGCCTCAGCAAAAACTTCCTCGATTCGCTTGGCAGAGATATAGGACTGATTGAGAGAATTTATCAGCATGGCTAGCTTGACCAATTCCACCAAAATCTGTAGGAGATAGTTGATAAGGGCAATGAGAGCACCTTGACTTAGCAATCCTCCTTGAATAGAAATATAGCCTTTCCAGATAATGACTAGGAGAGTTCCATTTACAATCAGATAGGTCAGAGGTGTTAATAAACTAGACCAGAAACCTGTCTTTTCTTGCAATCTAGCATAGACTTGGTTAAGGGTTTGAAAAATTTGTAACTCTCGTTTTTCTTGACCAAAAGCACGAATAACCCGCATACCTTGTATTTGCTGGCGCGTTTCCTGAACCAGTTGGTCCGTTTTCTTTCTGAGACTACTGTAGAGAGGATTGACCAGTCGAGATAGCCCTACAATGACGATAGTCAAAATCACAACCATGACCAAGAACCAGAAAGTCAGCTCAGCTGAGATGCGATAGGCCATAAAAATGGCCCCAAAAACGATAATAGGCGCTCGCAAAAAGAGACGCAGGAATTGATTGATACCAGTCTGAATCTGGTAGGTATCCGAAGTCAAGCGAGTCACCAAACTAGAAGTTGTCAAACGGTCTCTACTGTCCTTAGGTAAAGACAAAATATGACGATAAAGATCATCTGTCAGTCCTTTGGCAAATCCAACCGCAGCCTTAGCTGAGTAGAACTGAGCTATTAAGGCCACTACAACACCAATTACTGCAAAGATAAGAAGCAAACCAATCTGCATCCAGAGATGACCTTGATTTTTTTGGGGCAATGATTGGTCAACAATCCCAGCAATCACCATGGGAACCAAGAGCTCAAAAACAGCTTCTAACAACTTGAACAAAGGTGCTAAAATCGATTCCTTGATGTAAGGTTTGAAGTAAGATAATAGGTGTTTCATAAATCCCTTCTATTCGTATTCTAGAAATGAAGAAAGTGGGAAGTACCCACCCTCTCTGATTTATTTGTTTAAGTAAGGTAGTAGATAGCCATATCCTTCCTCTTCCATCTCATCCTTGGCCACAAAGCGCAAGGAAGCAGAATTGATACAGTAACGGAGGCCACCTAACTCCCGAGGCCCATCTGTGAAAACATGACCCAAGTGAGCATTTCCCGACCGAGAACGAACCTCAATTCTCTCCATTCCATGGCTGAGATCCTTGTAATAATGAATCAATTCCTTGGAAATCGGACGGCTAAAACTTGGCCAACCACAACCTGAGGCAAACTTATCCTTGGCAAAAAAGAGTGGCTCACCTGTCGTAATATCTACATAAATTCCCTCTTCAAAGGTTTGATCATAGGCATTGGTAAATGGAGCCTCTGTGGCAGCTTCTTGGGTAACACGATAGGATTCTTCAGATAAACTGCCCTTTAACACCTCTTGACTAGGTTTTTCATAGCTTGCTGCATCAATCAATGGCTTATCAGCATCGGTCACATCGATATGACAGTAACCTGAAGGATTTTTCTTAAGATAGTCTTGGTGGTAGTCTTCAGCCAGAATGTAATGACGTAGTTTCTCCACTTCCACTGCAATCTTTCGACCCAGCATGCGCTCCTGCTCCTGCACCACAGTGTAGACAGTTGGCAAGTCTACTTCGTCCTGGTAATAAATCCCAGTTCGATATTGGCGACCACGGTCATTCCCTTGTTGATTGATGGATAAAGGGTCGATGACACGGAAATAATAAAGTAAAATCTCTCTGAGTGACACTGCCTTCTCATCGTAAATCACTTGAACCGTTTCTGCATGGTCTGTTTCCTTGAGCAACTGGTAATTGGTCGTTTCGAATTGACCATTAGCGTAGCCAACACTGGTAGCTAGCACTCCAGAAATGCGGGAAAAATATTCCTCTAAGCCCCAAAAACAACCTCCTGCTAGATAAATTTCTGCCATCTTTATTTCTCCTTTATCAAGTTCTTAACTAACGCTCTTCGAAAATCTCTTCAAACCACGTCAGCTTTATCTACAACCTCAAAGCGGTGCTTTGAGCAACCTGTGGCTAGCTTCCTAGTTTGCTCTTTGATTTTCATTGAGTATAAACTTATTTTCAAAAAAAGGATAGGAAGCCCTCTAGTCAAGAGTTTCCCCATCCTATCATCTATTCTTTATTTTGCTTCGACACGGACACCTTGGGTATCAACTTTCAAGTCATGAAGTTTTCCTTTGAAAGGTTGCTTTTCCAATTCTGCCTTAATCGTTGGCATCTTGTCATGAGAAGCCAAAACCATAACTGTCGGCCCAGCACCAGAGAGGTAGGTTGCATAGGCACCATTTTCTTTGGCTACTTGCTTAATCGTCGCAAATTCTCTCACCAAGTCCTGACGATAGCGCTCGTGGAAGAGGTCGCCCTCGATTGCTTGCCCAGCGGTCACCATGTCTCCTGCCAACAAGGCTGCAACTGCCACATTGGCGATAGAACTGGCCGCAACAGCTTCCTTGTAAGACAATTTCTTAGGCAAGACGCCACGGCTGTCTCGAGTACGCAATTCATAGTTTGGAATGTAGGCTAGGAAATCACACTCTGGGAAGTCTGCTACGATAGCAGAGACTTGCCCATCAACGGAGCTTGCAATAACGAGATTACCATAAATGGCTGGAGCCACATTGTCAGGATGCCCTTCAATCTTAGTCGCCAATTGCAACTTTTCATGGTCAGACAAGTTGAGCTGACCCAGTTGGTTGGCTAGTTCAATCCCAGCAACAATAACCGAGCTGGAAGAACCCAACCCACGCGCCAAGGGAACATCACTGGTCATTTTCAAGCGTCTTGGTTGCAAGTCTGGTACAATTTGCAAAGCAATTTTGAGCAAGAGATTACGCTCGTCATGAGGAATCCATTTGCCAATCTGGTGTTCAATCAGCCACTCATCTCGTTCTTCACAGACCTCTATTTGAAGATACTTGGTTACAGCTACACCGACCGAGTCAAAACCTGGCCCGATATTGGCACTGGTTGCAGGTACAATAATCTTCATCTTATTCTCCTAGCACCTTGAAGGTATTCAAGAGGTCGAATTCTGAAACCTTCTTCAATTCAGCTGAAACATTTTCAAGCTGGGCTTTATTAATCTTGTGTGTGATGATAACGACACGCGCCTTGTCACCATCTTTTCCATCTTGGAGAATTTGCTTGAAGGAAATATCTTGGGCATTAAAGATTTCAGCCAATTTCAAGACCTGACCTTTTGAGTCTGGAGCCAAGATTGAGAAGTAGTAGTTTGCTTTAACATCCTCAGGATTTGCCAAGACCAAGTCACGGCTGTATTCGTTGAAGTCTTTACCAATGGTACCATCATTCAAACGACGAACGATACGGACAATATCTGCTACAACACTTGTTGCAGTTGGTTTTTGACCCGCACCTGGTCCGTAGTACATAGACTCACCAATACCGATAGATTCTACAAAGACAGCGTTCATTACTCCATTCACACTGGCAAGTGGATGCGCTTTAGGAAGGAAGGTTGGAGTCACTTCTGCAGCAATTCCTGAAGGAGTTTCCTCGATAGAACCAACCAATTTCACTACATAACCAAGCTCTTGAGCTACAGCTACATCTTCTGGTGTGATGTTACGAATTCCCTTGTGGGCTACGTCATCGAAGGCAACCTTCATGCCAAAGGCAAATTGGCTCAAAATCACCATCTTGTAGGCTGCATCAATCCCATCTACGTCATTTGTAGGGTCACTTTCTGCAAATCCTAGACGTTGCGCTTCGGCAAGAGCATCATCGTAAGACCAGCCTTCTTCGACCATCTTGGTCATCATGAAGTTGGAAGTTCCATTGACCACGCCAAGGACACGAGTGATTTTGTCAGAAGCCAAGGAATTTGCCAAAGTACGAAGAATTGGAATCCCACCAGCTACTGCTGCTTCATAGTAAAGTGCTACCTTGTTAGCTTTAGCGATTTCTAACAATTCTGCACCATGGACAGCCAAAAGGTCCTTGTTAGCAGTAACAACGTGTTTCCCAGCTTCCAAGGCACGAGTGATAAAGGTCTTAGCTGGTTCGATACGCCCCATCAATTCCACTACGATCGTAATGTCTTGATCTGACAAAATGTCATCCACATTGGTTACAAAGTTAAAGTCATTCCCTGCTGCAAGCAAGCGATTCTTTTCATCTTCATCCTTGACCAATACCTTAGCAACTTCGATCTCTGAATGTGCTGATTGATTGATTTTTTCTCCATTTTCCTTTAGGAGGAAAGGCACACCACTTGCAACGGTACCAAATCCTAGTAAAGCAATTTTAACTGTCATGTTTGTCTCCTCGAAATTTTCTAATATAGCCATTATAACAGAATTTTGTGAAAATTCCTATTATAGTAAATCACTATTTCAATCTAGAAAAGAAAAAACGAATCCCATGATTCGTCTTTCTTGATAGATGAAAATTGATTTTTAAAATTATGAACCAATCTTTTGCAAATTAAGCACTGCATCGTGATTCATCAAGACTTGACCATACTCTTGCAAAACTGAGCGACTGATGTCACTATCGTCCGCAAACTCGCGCATACGGGCCAACAGCCAAGCTGGATATGGACTTGGATGATTTTCAATATCCACTAGAATAGTCAAATAATAGCGCTCGTTCATCTTGTAGAGTTCAGAAGTTTCCATCTCAAAAGTCACTGTCTTGGCAAAAGCCACCAAGTCAGCCAACTTAGCAAAAGAAAGGATATAGTAGATATAAGGCTCTTTCTTGCTTTCAACTTCTTGTTCAGCCTGCTCCTGCTCTTCTTCCTTAGCTTCGACTTGCTCTAGAGATTGAATCGCTTCGATGTCATCCTTGGTTTTGTCTGCGATACTTTTTTCTAAGGTTTTGATAAATTCATCTGGCGACATTTGAGCCAATTCTTCCATGTCTGGCAAATCCGATAAATCTTCAAAATCTAGATTTTGGTCAATCTTTGATTTGGTCACAAAGACATCTACCTTATCAGGTTTTGGAGTCACACGGAAGCTCAACATACCTGTATCTAGAAAGCTATCAGGCATCTCTAACTCATCCAAGATAGCATAAAAGAACTCTTCTGTTTTTTCTTGAGGAACGAGAAAGTCAGCAATCTCCATTCCTCGATCCATCAAATCTTCTAAAGACATCGTGATTTTTAAAGTTGTATCACTGATTTGTTTCATTTTCATTGCTAGTAACCTCATACTTTCAGTTCTATCTATTATACTAGATTTTTACGATTTTATCAAAAGAATGAAGCGAGAATGTGATATAATACTAGAGACCATTTTACAATACAAGAAAGAAAGTACAATGAAAAATATAAAAGTTAATGCACTGGCTAGCTTGCTAGTCAATGTTCTCAATATCGTTTTTCCTCTGATAACCAATCCTTATCTGACACGGATTCTCAGCAAATCCAACTACGGTTATTTCAATACTGCTAATACTTGGGCAAGTTTTGTCATACCACTAGCTGCTTTTGGAATCTACAACTACGGGATTCGTGCTATCAGTAAGGTCAAGGATGATAAGAATAAAATCAACTATGTTTTCTCGAAATTATTCTATATCTCCATTATTACATCTGTTCTAACAACAAGTATCTATTTCCTATTTATTTACCTGGATAATAGTATTGAAAATTTGAAAGAACTCTACTATATACTTGGTGTCCAGGCTCTCTTCCAATTCCTTTATATCGAGTGGATGAACGAGGCTTATGAAAATTATTCTTTCATCCTCTACAAAACATTGGTTATTCGTATTGCCATGTTGGTCGCTATCTTCACCTTTGTAAAAACTCCAGACGATATCGTACCTTATGCAATCATCATGAGTGCAACGACAATTCTCAACTATCTACTCAGTTTTCTCTGGATTAAGCGAGAAGTTTCCTTTGTTAAGATCGGTCTTGTTGAATTAGTCAAAGCATCTAAACCACTCTTGACTATGCTTCTCCTAGCGAACGCCAACATGCTCTATACCTTACTTGATAGAATGTTTATCACCAAAGGCCCTGATGAAAACTATATTTCTTATTATACAATTGCCTATAGCATCGTTATGCTGATTGCAGGTGTCCTAAGTGGAGCTATCAGTGTCAGCATTCCACGTCTCGGATACTACCTCGGGAAAAAGGATTACAATTCTTATAATTATCTTGTAAATCAAGCAGCATCATTATTCTATTTTCTCATGATTCCAACTAGTTTTGGGATTATGATTTTGGGAAAGTACGCAACGGTTATCTACTCTTCTGAAAAGTATCTTGAGGCAGGTATCGTGACCAGCGTCTTCGCCTTTCGAACCATTATCTGGGCTATTGAATTGATTCTTGGTAAGCAAATTATCTTTATCAATGACCACGAGAACCACTTGACCACTTTCTACTTTGCTGGTGGGGGAGCAAATCTCCTCTTCAACTGTATCTTGTATATCAATAATATTTTTGCCCCTGAGTATTATATTGCTACTACCATTATTGCGGAAGCCATCGTTGTTCTCTTAGAAATTCATTTTATTAAGAAACATCAACTAATTAATTTAAAAGAAATCTTTATGACCTTAACACGTTATAGTCTCATATCCCTTGGATTTATCCCAATCTTCTATATTTTCAAGATGATTTTCCAAATCAGTTCCTATACGGTGAACCTCAATATGATTCTCATGGTTCTCTCTACCATAGCTACTTGTGGAATCTACTATCTCTTAACACTCTTTCTCACTAAGGATAAAACACTTCACTATGCACTGAACCTAGTATTAGCTAAGATCAAAAGAAACTAAAAGAACACCCTACTGATAAACGAACGTTTACTAGTAGGGTGTTTCTGATTTATTCTTTTTCTTTCTTGTCAAAAGTATTGACTTCTAGATTTGAATCTTGTTTTGGCTCTTCAGCAATGGAGGAATTAGCTTCTTGCTTCTTTTCTGACTGATCTGCTTCGCCGTTTACAGCAGCAACAGTCTGTCTCCAAATGCCTTCCTCGTTTACCTTATAACCATCAGGCGTAGTTGCATTTTTCAACAAGGAACCATCTGCTTGGAAATAGTACCAATTGCCATCAAGCTGTTTCCAGCCAGTTTGCATTGCTCCTGTTGAATCAAAGTAATATTGATCACCATTAACTTTATGAAGGCCAACCAACATAATACCATCTTCAGGATTTAGATAATACCAGACGCCTTTGTCTTTTAGCCAACCAGTTTTCATGGCTCCATTTGATTCAAAGTAACGGTAATGATTATCAAACCATTTCCAGCCTGTCTGCATGACACCTGATGCACTAAAGTAATATTGCTTACCATCCACTTGTTGGAAACCGACCAGCATGATACCTTCCTGATCTTCAAGATAATACCATGTTCCTTGATCCTTCAACCAACCAGTTTGGAGTGCGCCAGACGTAGCGTAGTAATGCCAAGAATCGTTTGACCATTGCCATCCAACTTGCATGATACCTGAGGATTTGAAGAAATAGGTTTTACCGTCAATTTCTTTAGAGCCTACGACCATGATACCTGTTTCGGGGTTCAAATAATACCATGATTCATTATCTTTCAACCAACCAGTTTTCATAACTCCAGAACTTGCAAAATAGTTCCAGTGACCATCAACAAAGGTCCAGCCTGTTTGCATGGCGCCACTGGCATTCAAATAGTAACGGACACCATTGATATCTTGGCTGCCAGTTAACATGATGCCATCTTTATCCAAATAATACCATGTTTCCTGATTCTTGACCCAGCCAGTTTTCATAGCTCCAGAACTTGCAAAATAGTTCCAGTGACCATCAACAAAGGCCCAGCCAGTTTGCATGATACCTTCTTGATTAAAGTAGTATGTGCTTCCGTTGATATTCTTTTTACCGATGGTCTTTAGTCCATCCTCATCATAGAAATACCAATCTGAATCAATCTTTTGCCAAGTTGAAGACTTACCTGCTGTTTGGAGTGCACCACTTTCGCTAAAGAACATCTTCTTACCATTAAAAACTTGGTGTCCTGTCAGCATCTTACCATCTGCCGCAAAAAGGTATTTTTTCCCTCCAATTTCAGAGAGCTCGCTAAATCGTCTAGCACCATTCGACTGGATATAATACCAAGAGTTATCTAGCTTGAACCATCCACCAGTTTGCATTTTACCATTTTTGTTCAGATAGTAATCATTCCCCTTGGCATTTTCTCCCCAGTCGTCATTAAGGTGAAGCCAGCGACCTGCTTGCATTTGTCCTTTTCCATTAAAGAAGTAAGTGGCTCCGCCAATCTCTTTCCAGCCGATAGCCATTTCCCCGTCAGACAAACGATATTTCCAATAGCCATCTTCTTGATACCATTTTTCGTCAACTACTAGGATATCAGGGAAGGTATTTGAAACATTAGCAAATCCTTTATCGCTAATATCAAAAACAGTAGCGTCTTGAGTTTGGCTAGCAGCACGAAGAACCTGAATATTTTTCTTCTGAAGGTATTCTCTAGTTGAAGCAACATTAATATCTCCACCAGTTGTCTGAATAATCATTTTTGGTGATAAGTTTTCAAGGAAATTAATCGTATTTGAAATTGTTGCATCATAATGGTGATTCCATTTCATCATATCAACCTTGCCGATAACTGGACCTAACTTATCTTCTGCTCCTTCGGCATTATCCAAATCTCCACCAAGATAGATTCTCTTTCCTGCCACAGTCACTACTGAAACAATGGAGTTGGAGTTATCATCTCGAACTTTTTTCAGATTCCCGTCAGCATCATATTCATTCTTATAGTTGTAGAGCTGGATATCCATATCACCTAATTTTATATGGCTATCCTCATCTGAAATATTCTGGATAAGCGTAACTCCTCGTTTTTGAGCTGTTCTCAAAGCATTATCATAATTGAAAAGATTATCCCATAGCCCCCAGTGTGAGGTAATCCGTTCATCTGAATATTTTTTTAAATAAAACTTACCAACTTGGTAACGATTAAGTATCTCATCTGCTCCACCAATATGATCACTATGAACATGAGTTCCTATAATAAAATCTAATTTTTTTACACCTATTTGATCCAAGTGGCGAATCAATCGATCCTCCAATACTTGATAATTTCTCATGGAAATTCCCCAGCGACTTGGATAGCGTGGGTCACTCCCATCAGGGAAATCATAGTCTTCTCCCATATCAATCAAAGCATAATGACCATTACTTTCCAGAAGGATGGCATCACTTCCAGATTTTGCTTTAGTATTTATGAAATGGATACGATTGCCCGAACCTGCAGAGATAGTATCTGCATCTACTCCTTGCGATAACTGAATCAGTAATAGAAAGAATGCGAGAACACTATATCTAACTGATTTTAATAACCATTTATTTTTCACCTTGAAAACTCCTTTATCTTAACAATAAGCAACTTTTACTAATCTAATCAATCCAGTAGTTTTTATCCCCTCCTGGGACTTGTTGCTCAATAGGTGGTGGAGTCATATAGTTTTCTCCAAATTCGTAGACAAGTATTTCATGGTATTTTCTTGGAGCCTTCACTACAATATTTTCATATGGTACATCAATCAAGTCATAGAGCCATTCTTTTTTGATTCCCTCTGAAAAGCTAGGATCAAATATCGTACAAGCAAGATACTCAGCTTGGTCTAAACTATATTTCAAAGCAAGATTCTCTAATTTTTGATTCCAAATTTGTGGAGAACTTAGTTGAAAAATAGCTGACCCAATGTAGCGAGGTAGATTTTTAAGTCCCCCCATCTCAGATTTGATACCCTTAAAATTTAAAGAAGAGAGGCGAATAAGATATTGGTAGAGTTTCATTTTTTTACGGTCACTTTTCTCCGTTGCGACACCATCATACGGAAATATATCAACACAGGTTCCCAATACAACCTTAGAATCTCTAAGATTGGCATCTCTACGTGTTCTTATATCATAGACTCTCATATAACTGTATGGATATCCCTTTGTTTCTCTAAAGGAAATCAATTTATAGTATGGATGATTTTCATTTTTTAAAATCTTATAAAGTTTTTCAAATTCATCTCGTGCCAAGGAAATATCTGTATCATCATCCCAAGGGATAAATCCTTTATGGCGTACAGCTCCTAGTAAGGTTCCAAAATCGATGAAATACTTAATATCATGTTTTTCACAGATTTCATGTAAATACTCTAGAATATCAAGTTCCACTTGCTTAATCTCTTCTAGACTTAAGATTCTCTCAGACATTTTTGTAACTCCTAATTTTTTTCTCTTTCCTTTAACAAAGAAATATTATCCATTATCCACAATTTTCCATAGTTTGAAATCATGATGAGAAACTTGTTGAGCTACTGGTGGCAACTGCATGTAGTCTCCATAATCTGAAGTGAGAATTTCATGGTAGTGTTTTGGTATCATAAATTCCTTGCCTTCAAAATTGCCAGTTTCAACATCTTCTATCCATTCGCGTTTCCAAACAGGTTTGTTCATATCTTTATAAATAAGGTAATCTGCTTGTTCATAATCTTCTACTTTTCTTGACTTAGCCAATTCATCAATTTGAGAAACATACTTATTTGTATTAGTGAAATAAAAGATAATAACAGAAATATAGCGGATAATTGAATTTACTACACTTTTAGTATTCGTAATTCCTTTGAATGTGTAACAACTTAATTGACGCTTTTTAATAATCTTGGTCATCTTGTCTTTAAAAGACTGATCATCTTCATAACCATCTACAGGAAAAATATCTATATAGATTCCCATATTTGAATCAATTCGCACATCCTCCTCCACTAGATAGGTCTGATTATCTTTGATCTTCATGAAAGGATAGACATATTTGATATTATTTTTATAAGACATAAGTTCATATCGTTCATCTGGATGTGCAAGCATATAATCTTGCAGTTTTTCATAATCATCACGAAGCATACAAATATCCATATCATCGTCCCATGGAATAAAACCTTTATGACGAACTGCACCAATTAAACTACCATACGATAAGAAATATTTGGCACCAATTTTCTGACAAACTTCATGAATGTACTCCATAATCCCTAATTCCATTTGTTGAATTTCAGAAATATCTGTTACCTCCTCATAACGGATTTTTTTTTCTTTCAAAAAAATCGTTAAACCATAACCAATTACTAACCAGAAAATTATGTTGATAAAATTTGTGGAGTAGATGATTTGACTTTCAAATAATTGGCCAAATAAAATCCCAAAAAATAAAATTATAATTAATTTTTCATCATTTTTCTTAGTTACAATTAAATAGATTATAAAACGTAAACTTACATAAGCGATTATGAGTATAAAAGAAATGAGTCCTAAGAATCCAGAACTTACAAAAATTGTAATAAATATATTATGGAAATTACCACCAATGAGTGAATTTTGAATTTCATATTTACTAAAATATTGGGTATAATAATCTGAGACATTTCGAACACCATAACCAAATACTGGTTTCTCAATTCCCATTTTGATTGCATTTTTCCAAATATACGTACGACCACTAGGAGTTGTTTCAATCAAATGAAGTTCAGTATTTTTCTTTTCTATATCCGAGCCTATTTCAGAATAGGATTCACCCTTATTTAAATCAATGATAGCAGTTCTTCCAGATGAAATATAAATAGAGTTCAAGTAACTTAGACCAATATCAGCACTGGTAACCAAGGTAGCAGCAACTGCAAATGTAACAATCTTTTTGACAAGATTACCTCTAGTAACGAATAGACAATATACCCCAAGCATCAATATGACCGATAGGAGCGCCCCTCTACTTTGCATAGCCGCAAAATTTAGAAATTGAATTACATTATTTATCTTCAGATAAATCGAGTACCTACTTCCTTTGTTGATGAGATACAAAGCAAAAACAATACTAATATAAGAAAAAATAGCACTAGCATTTGGATTAACAATCCCCCACAGACGTCCATTCATAACACCATAGTAATAAGATTGTTCGCCAATCTTAAATAGGATAAGGACTCTACTTACCAATAAACCAAACGCAAAAATTGCTGAAGAAAAAGATAAAATTTGAACCGTATAGGCAATCCAGTCAAATAATTTTTTAAGTTGCCCTGATTGTAACATGGTAAATAATAAAACATAGGTTACCATGAAGAGGATTTCAATCACATTTCCAATCAGATGTCCAGAGCGATTGAAAATAGCTGATAGCAGATGACTTCCAGCTAAGAGTCCAAATAAGGATAGAAATTTGCGATCTACTGTGATTTCTTTCCACTTAAATAATAAGGTATAGCAAATATAAAGCACTACAATCGCTGATAATCCCTTGTAGAGGGGATTTGCTATCTTATAAACCAGTGAACTCATACTTAAAATCGAAACAAAAACAAATAGATACGCAATCCATAGTTTTGATTTTTCAAAGTATTCATCCAATTTTGAAAAATTCATTTTCAACTCCTTCTCATGATATTAGTTTTTTAATCCAACAATTTTCTTATATAGCCATGGAGAAATGACAAGTGAAAGAATCGCTACCTTGCGAAAAGTAGTGAAATAAGCATCCTTCCATATTTCGCGCCGATGCTGAACAATCCAAGCCCTTAGGTCTACTTTCTCCTTTTGATACTGTTCAGATGAAGTAAAGATAATTTTATCGTAAACTGTGATGTACGACCAACATTCTCTATTTTTTAATTCGTATTTTAAATTAGGAAAGACTTGTGATACTTGAGCAATAATTCTCGTATAAACTTTTATAGTGTCAAATACATGCCGATTAACAGATGTTGTCGCACTTCCCTCACGATGATCATAATAATAAATTGGTTTATCAATGAATACACTACTACATCTTGTCTTTAGTAACAATTCCGTTAAAAATAAGGCATCTTCAGCTAGATGGTAGTCTGTATTAAATTTTTCATCTGTCAGTAGGTCTCTCTTAAATAGTTTTGCGACTGGAAAGAATGACGTTCTGGTAGTCATCAGTAATTCTTTCATGGTTTCCTCTGTTGACCAAAGTTCCTTTCTACCAGAATACAAGGGTAAGTCTGTCACTATTCCATTTTTGATATGGTGTAGAGGAGCAATCACAAAACCTACATGTTCTCTCTCAGCTGCACTAGCTAAAGTAGCTAGATAATCATTGATGACGAAATCATCGCTATCAATAAAAGTTATCCAAGCACCTGTCGCTAGCTGAATTCCAACATTTCTGGCATTAGAAACACCAGTATTTTCGATATGGTAAACCTTGATATTTTCATACTGATTTGCTAAATGATAACAGATTTGTCCACTAGAATCAGTAGACCCATCATTTATTAGGATTAGTTCAAAATTGGTATAAGTCTGATGAAGAATTGACTCCACACATCGTTCCAGATAGTTTTCTACATTGTAGACTGGAACGATAACGCTTATTTTTTCTCCCATCATGCTCCGTATTCTCCCTTGTGCTCTCTATAACTCTTATCCATGTCTGCTATAATCGCATCATGATGTGGTAGCTGCTTATCTGCTGGTGGAGGTGTCATATAATCACCAAAAGCAGTGCTGAGATAGGCATCGTAGCCGACTGGAACGGGCATCTCTGTCTCTCCAAACGGTAAGAAAAGATTATCCTCAAAAGATTCGATTAGGTACTTGTTTCTCATGTAACCAGGACCTGAGCATAATTCCGTGATTCCATCACTCTCAGCTAGACCATACTTGGTCATTTCTTTTTCAGCTTTTTTCCAAATGCGATAACGAAGAGATTTTGGCGTCAAACCGAGTAAAATGCGACTACCCCATTTCATAAGTGCGCCATGCTTTTCTGGAACAGTTTGGGCACAAAAGAGTGAATAGATCAAGGCCCAACGAACCTGTTTTTTCCGCTCAGCTGGATTTTTCGGATAATAATCCAAAGGCAAAACGTCCAAGGCCAAACCATGTGGTAAATTCAAATCCTGCTGGTAAGGTTTGATACAGGTGGTTTCCTTGTCACGAATGGTAATAAAAAGATTACGATCGACAAAATCCTTGTTACTCTTTGACAAGAAATAACGTTCATCTGCATAACGAGGCCATAATTCTGCCAATTTTTCATAATCCTTACGAGGCATAAAAAAGTCTAGGTCGTCATCCCACGGAATAAAGCCCTTGTTTCGAAGGGCACCAATAGCACCTCCACCACAGAGATAACAGAGTAAATCATGTTCTTTACAAAAGGCCACAAAATATTCAGCCATCTCCAGACTACGAGCCTGAATTGCTTTTAAATCAGTCATGTCTCTCCTCTTCTGTTCAATAACGAGTTATATCGTTTTATTATACCATAAAAAGCCTTAAAAATCCATCAGACACTAAGAAAAATCAAAGTTCAAACCACTAGGTAACTTCTCAAAGTAACTTCCACTTGCCTGACCAAAGTGGAAATTAGTCTAAAACGGATTTTTATGGTGGAATTAAGTGTGAGACGTTTGAGTTAGAAATGAGGTCTACTATGACAAAATATAAACACCTTACCCTTTCAGACCGTAATGACATCCAGCTAGGTTTAGAGCGCGGTGAAACCTTCAAAGCTATCGGGCAACTTATTCTAAAAGACCCGACTACTGTTTCCA
>NZ_JASHAR010000023.1:0-29006 GCF_047465045.1 Streptococcus mitis | reverse complement strand
AATCAGGCGGTTAGAGGTTCGACTCCTCTAGGGTGCATTTTTCTATTTAACTCGGGAAGTAGCTCAGCTTGGTAGAGTACTTGGTTTGGGACCAAGGTGTCGCAGGTTCGAATCCTGTCTTCCCGATTTATTATCTGGGTACCTATGGTACCTTTTTATACTTAACAACTGTAGTGGGTTGAAGAAAAGCTAAGCTCGAGAAAGGACGAAATTTCGTCCTTTCTTTTTTGATGTTTAGAGCGATAAAAATCCGTTTTTTGAAGTTTTCAAAGTTCTGAAAACCAAAGGCATTGCGTTTGATAAGTTTGATGAGATTATTAGTCGCTTCTAATTTTGCGTTAGAATAAGGTAGTTGAAGAGCGTTGACGATTTTCTCTTTGTTCTTTAGAAAGGTTTTAAAGACAGTATGAAAAAGAGGATGAACCAGCTTAAGATTGTCCTCAATGAGTCCGAAAAATTTGTCTGCCTCCTTGTTCTGAAAGTGAAAAAGCAAGAGTTGATAGAGATTATAGTGGTGTTTCAAGTCTTTTGAATAGCTCAAAAGCTTGTCTAGAATCTCTTTATTCGTTAAGTGCATACGAAAAGTAGGGCGATAAAAACGTTTATCACTGAGTTTACGACTATCCTGCTGGATGAGCTTCCAGTAGCGCTTGATAGCCTTGTATTCATGAGATTTTCGCTCAAATTGATTCATGATTTGAACACGGACACGACTCATAGCACGGCTGAGATGTTGGACAATGTGAAAGCGGTCGAGAACGATTTTGGCACACGGAAAAAGCTGTTTAGCTAAGGCATAGTAAGGGCTAAACATATCCATTGTAATGATTTTCACCCGACAGCGAACAGATCTATCGTATCGAAGAAAATGATTTCGGATGATAGCCTGTGTTCTGCCTTCAAGGACAGTAATGATATTGAGACTGTCAAAATCTTGCACAATAAAACTCATCTTTCCCTTAGTGAAGGCATATTCGTCCCAAGACATGATTTCTGGAAGATGAGAAAAATCATGCTTAAAACGGAAATCATTAAGCTTGCGAATGACAGTTGAGGTTGAAATAGATAGCTGATGTGCAATATCGGTCATAGAAGTCTTTTCAATCAGCTTTTGCGCAATTTTTTGGTTGATGATACGAGGAATTTGGTGATTTTTCTTTACTAGAGGAGTCTCAGCAACCATCATTTTTGAGCACTGATAGCACTTAAAACGGCGTTTTCTAAGGAGAATTCTAGTAGGCATACCAGTTGTTTCGAGGTAAGGGATCTTAGACGGTTTTTGAAAGTCATATTTCTTCATTTGACTCCCACAATCAGGACAATATGGAGCCTCACAATCTAGTTTGGCGATTATTTCCTTGTGGGTATCCCTATTGATGATATCTATAATTTGGACATTAGGGTCTTTGATATCGAGTAGTTTTGTGATAAAATGTAATTGTTCCATATGAATCTTTCTAATGATGGTTTGGTCGCTTTTCATTATAGATCTTATGGGACTTTTTTTCTACCCTAAAATAGGCTCCATAATATCCATATGGGATTTACCCACTACAAATATTATAGAGCCTTTTTAGTTAGAATTATGCTATACTATTTGAAAAGAATCCTGTTTAATGTTCAGGTTTCTTATTTTAAGAAGAATTGGAGTTTGCTTATGAAAGCGATTATAACTGTTGTTGGTAAAGATAAATCTGGAATTGTTGCAGGTGTTTCTGGTAAAATTGCAGAATTGGGTTTGAACATAGACGATATTTCTCAAACTGTCTTGGATGAATATTTCACGATGATGGCTGTCGTCTCTAGTGATGAAAAGCAAGATTTTACTTATCTTCGTAATGAATTTGAAGCTTTTGGGCAAACTTTGAATGTGAAAATTAATATTCAGAGTGCAGCAATTTTCGAAGCTATGTATAATATCTAGGAGGTGCACATGGATATTAGACAAGTTACTGAAACCATCGCCATGATTGAGGAGCAAAATTTCGATATCAGAACTATTACCATGGGAATTTCCCTTTTGGACTGTATCGATCCAGATATCAATCGTGCTGCGGAGAAAATTTATCAAAAGATCACGACAAAGGCGGCTAATTTAGTAGCAGTTGGGGATGAAATTGCAGCTGAGTTGGGAATTCCAATCGTTAATAAGCGTGTATCGGTGACTCCTATTTCTTTGATTGGTGCAGCGACAGATGCGACAGACTATGTGGTTCTGGCAAAAGCACTCGATAAGGCTGCGAAAGAGATTGGTGTGGACTTTATCGGTGGCTTCTCTGCCTTGGTACAAAAGGGTTATCAAAAGGGAGATGAGATTCTCATCAATTCTATTCCTCGTGCTTTGGCTGAAACGGACAAGGTCTGCTCGTCAGTCAATATCGGCTCAACCAAGTCTGGTATCAATATGACGGCTGTGGCAGATATGGGACGAATTATCAAGGAAACGGCTAATCTATCTGATATGGGTGCAGCTAAGTTGGTTGTATTTGCTAATGCTGTTGAGGACAATCCGTTTATGGCAGGTGCCTTCCACGGTGTTGGGGAAGCGGATGTTATCATCAACGTCGGAGTTTCTGGTCCTGGTGTGGTGAAACGTGCCTTGGAAAAAGTTCGTGGACAGAGCTTTGATGTAGTAGCCGAAACAGTTAAGAAAACTGCCTTTAAAATCACTCGTATCGGTCAATTGGTTGGTCAAATGGCTAGCGAGAGACTGGGTGTGGAGTTTGGTATTGTGGACTTGAGTTTGGCGCCGACTCCTGCGGTTGGAGATTCTGTTGCATGTGTCCTTGAAGAAATGGGGCTAGAAACAGTTGGAACGCATGGAACGACGGCTGCCTTGGCTCTCTTGAATGACCAAGTTAAGAAGGGCGGAGTGATGGCCTGCAACCAAGTCGGTGGTTTGTCTGGTGCCTTTATTCCTGTTTCTGAGGATGAGGGAATGATTGCTGCAGTGCAAAATGGTTCTCTTAATTTGGAAAAACTAGAAGCTATGACGGCTATCTGTTCTGTTGGTTTGGATATGATTGCTATTCCAGAAGATACACCTGCTGAAACCATTGCGGCTATGATTGCAGATGAAGCTGCAATTGGTGTCATTAACATGAAAACTACGGCTGTTCGTATCATTCCAAAAGGAAAAGAGGGCGATATGATTGAGTTTGGTGGCCTATTAGGAACTGCGCCTGTTATGAAAGTCAATGGGGCTTCGTCTGTTGATTTCATTTCTCGTGGAGGGCAAATCCCAGCACCAATTCATAGTTTTAAAAATTAAGATAATAGGAGAAATTTTAAGTTCTATTTAAGGTTGGATGTGTATACTATAGTCATTAAATAAAGACCTCCTAATATTATTTGAAACAGATAACACTGATTTAGTTTGAATTTGATTTTCATCTAATATCTTTATTTAATGAACTCCTAAACTTTTTCATAATAATCTCCTGCAAAAGTCGCCTGTATGGGTGGCTTTTGTTTTATCATCCATGATATAATAGAAGCAAACGGAGGACGGAAAATGGTAAAAGTACGATTGTATTTGGTACGTCATGGCAAGACCATGTTTAACACGATTGGTCGCGCGCAAGGTTGGAGCGATACTCCCTTAACGTCTGAAGGTGAGCGAGGGATTCAAGAGTTAGGAATCGGTTTGCGAGAATCTGGTCTACAGTTTGAGCGCGCTTATTCCAGTGATTCTGGTCGTACCATTCAGACCATGGGAATTATCCTTGATGAACTTGGTTTGCAAGGGAAAATCCCTTATCGTATGGACAAGCGTATCAGAGAATGGTGTTTTGGTAGCTTTGACGGAGCCTACGATGGTGATCTTTTCATGGGAATCATTCCTCGTATCTTTAATGTGGACCATGTTCATCAATTATCCTATGCTGAACTGGCTGAGGGCTTGGTAGAGGTTGATACAGCTGGTTGGGCTGAAGGCTGGGAAAAACTCAGTGGCCGAATCAAGGAAGGTTTTGAAGCGATTGCCAAAGAAATGGAAGAGCAAGGTGGGGGCAATGCTCTCGTTGTCAGCCATGGAATGACCATTGGAACCATTGTTTATCTGATTAATGGCATGCATCCGCATGGTCTCGATAATGGTAGCGTGACAATCCTTGAATATGAGGACGGCCAGTTTAGCGTAGAAGTTGTCTGCGACCGTAGTTACCGAGAACTAGGACGTGAGAAGATGGAAGAGACAAATAGTTAATAGAAGTTAGCTCCAAATGAGGGCTAATTTTTATACTGCTACATAAGCTGGATTTGCGATTCGGTCTTTCTTGCCATCCAAGTCCAAAAGAACATTTCTCGTCTTTCAAATTCCCTCAAAAATGGTATAATAGTAACATCACAAAATTGGAGAGAGACCATGAGTTTTTACAATCATAAAGAAATTGAGCCTAAGTGGCAGGGCTACTGGGCAGAACATCATACATTTAAGACAGGAACAGATGCATCAAAACCGAAGTTTTATGCTCTTGATATGTTCCCTTATCCGTCTGGAGCGGGTCTGCACGTAGGACACCCAGAAGGCTACACAGCAACTGATATCCTCAGCCGTTACAAACGTGCGCAAGGCTACAATGTCCTTCACCCAATGGGATGGGATGCCTTTGGGTTGCCCGCAGAGCAATACGCTATGGATACGGGGAATGACCCAGCAGAATTTACAGCGGAAAACATTGCCAACTTCAAACGTCAAATCAATGCGCTTGGATTTTCTTATGACTGGGACCGTGAAGTTAACACAACAGATCCAAACTACTACAAGTGGACTCAGTGGATTTTCACTAAGCTTTACGAAAAGGGCTTGGCCTATGAAGCGGAAGTGCCAGTAAACTGGGTTGAAGAGTTGGGAACAGCGATTGCCAACGAAGAAGTTCTTCCTGACGGAACTTCTGAGCGTGGAGGCTATCCAGTTGTCCGCAAACCAATGCGCCAATGGATGCTTAAAATCACTGCCTATGCAGAGCGCTTGCTCAATGACTTGGATGAGTTGGATTGGCCAGAATCTATCAAGGACATGCAGCGCAACTGGATTGGTAAATCAACTGGTGCCAATGTAACCTTTAAAGTTAAGGGAACAGATAAGGAATTCACCGTCTTTACCACTCGTCCTGACACCCTTTTCGGTGCGACTTTCACTGTTTTGGCTCCTGAGCATGACTTGGTTGACGCTATCACAAGTCCGGAGCAAGCTGAGGCTGTAGCTGACTACAAACACCAAGCCAGCCTCAAGTCAGACTTGGCTCGTACAGACCTTGCCAAGGAAAAAACAGGTGTATGGACTGGTGCTTATGCTATCAACCCTGTCAATGGTAAGGAAATTCCAATCTGGATTGCAGACTATGTTCTTGCTAGCTATGGGACAGGTGCGGTAATGGCTGTTCCAGCCCACGATCAACGTGACTGGGAATTTGCCAAACAATTTGACCTTCCAATCGTCGAAGTACTTGAAGGTGGAAACGTTGAAGAAGCTGCCTACACAGAAGATGGCCTTCACGTTAATTCAGACTTCCTAGATGGATTCAACAAAGAAGACGCTATTGCCAAGATTGTGGCTTGGTTGGAAGAAAAAGGCTGTGGTCAAGAGAAGGTTACCTACCGTCTCCGCGACTGGCTCTTTAGCCGTCAACGTTACTGGGGTGAGCCAATTCCAATCATTCATTGGGAAGATGGAACTTCAACAGCTGTTCCTGAAAGTGAATTGCCACTTGTCTTGCCTGTAACCAAGGACATCCGCCCTTCAGGTACAGGGGAAAGTCCACTAGCTAACTTGACAGATTGGCTTGAAGTGACTCGTGAAGATGGTGTTAAAGGTCGTCGTGAAACCAACACCATGCCACAATGGGCAGGTTCAAGCTGGTATTACCTCCGCTATATTGATCCACATAACACTGAGAAATTGGCCGATGAGGATCTTCTTAAACAATGGTTGCCAGTAGATATCTACGTGGGTGGTGCAGAGCATGCTGTTCTTCACTTGCTCTACGCTCGTTTCTGGCACAAATTCCTCTATGACCTCGGTGTCGTTCCAACTAAGGAACCATTCCAAAAACTCTTTAACCAAGGAATGATTTTGGGAACAAGCTACCGTGACCACCGTGGGGCTCTTGTGGCAACCGATAAGGTTGAAAAACGTGACGGTTCTTTCTTCCATGTGGAAACAGGGGAAGAGTTGGAGCAAGCACCAGCTAAGATGTCTAAATCGCTCAAGAACGTGGTTAACCCTGACGATGTGGTGGAACAATACGGTGCCGATACCCTTCGTGTTTATGAAATGTTTATGGGACCACTTGATGCTTCGATTGCTTGGTCAGAAGAAGGTCTGGAAGGAAGCCGTAAGTTCCTTGACCGTGTTTACCGCTTGATTACAAGTAAAGAAATAGCTGCGGAAAACAATGGCGCTCTTGACAAAGTTTACAACGAAACTGTTAAAGCTGTCACAGAACAAATCGAATCCCTCAAATTCAACACAGCCATTGCCCAACTTATGGTCTTTGTCAATGCAGCTAACAAGGAAGACAAACTTTATGTAGACTACGCCAAAGGCTTCGTTCAGTTGATTGCACCATTTGCACCTCACTTGGCAGAAGAGCTCTGGCAAACAGTTGCAGCAACAGGAGAATCTATCTCTTATGTAGCTTGGCCAACTTGGGATGAAAGCAAATTAGTTGAAGACGAAATCGAAATCGTCGTCCAAATCAAAGGAAAAGTTCGTGCCAAATTGATGGTTGCTAAAGACCTATCACGCGAAGAATTGCAAGAAATTGCTCTGGCTGACGAAAAAGTCAAAGCGGAGATTGACGGTAAGGAAATCGTGAAGGTGATTGCGGTACCGAACAAACTCGTTAATATCGTTGTGAAATAAGAAATGAATCCTTCAGAGTAGAATCTGGAGGATTTTTTATTTGACAGGAAGTTTCTATTTTGTTAATATAATTAACAAAAGAAAGAGAGATTATGGATAAAAAAGAATTTATTGCATTTAATAATCGTTTCAATAGGTTTATTTTAGCGTTTGAAGAGTTAAAAAAAAATCAACATAAAAGTGGTGTTGACAAATCCATTACGTTGAATGAGGTACATTTGATTGTTGTGATTGGGGAAAATCAGCCCTTAAATCTAGTAAAATTATCTGAATTATTAGAAGTTTCAAGAAGTGCAATAACTCAAAGTGTTAGGAGATTGATTCAAAAAAATTTAGTTGTTTTTGATTTTGATCCGAATAATGGGAAAAATAAATATTTGAGATTATCTGAAAAAGGCATCGAAATTTTTAAAATCCATAAGGAGCAACAAGCATATATTGAAAAATCAATCTTTTCAGTTTTAAACAACTATAGCGAGGTGGAACTTAAAACAGTTGTGAAATTGATGGATGATATTGAAAAGGTGTGGATAGAATTACCGTGGTAAAAGTCACGGTAAATTTCAAATATAATTGTTAAGTAAATTAACAAAAAGGAGAAGATATGACTGTAAACATAGAACTGATTTCACAAACAGATTTAGCGGATGAATCTTTTTATATTGCTATTAATGGTTTAGAACCAAGGGCAATGTATTGTGTAGAAATGTACCTGTCTGATTATTACTGTATAAATGCTCCCTTGCTTTTAGATCATGATGTTATATGGAAATCAACCGCAATTTTTTTATCTGATCAGGACGGTATGATTGATACCTCTCAGACAGCATCTATTTCGGGATCTTATAAAGGAGTTTCAGAAATGGGATTATTCTTTAATGAGAAACCGTTGAAGAATAGGAAAAGGAGATTACCGAGTTCTCTTGATAGAATTCCATTACGAGATTGTTTTGGTGTTGAAATTAAAATCAGGCTGGGGAAAGATATGGTCGCGGAGCAAAGTTTTGTAAGGCGTTATATGAATCTGGGAGTAAGATATCAAGATATCTATGACAAGCATTTTCAAGGCCGATTATTTTATGATGAAAAGTTAAGAAGGGCGCCAGCCGTGATTATTGTTAGCGGTAGTGAGGGAAGAATTGAAAAAGCTCAGAATATTGCCCAACTTTTATCTTCTAGAGGCTATATTTGTCTTGCAATAGCTTATTTTGGTTTAGAGGGATTACCCCAAAATTTAGAACGAATTCCAATAGAATGTCTGGAGGAAGCGAAAGATTTTCTATATCATCATCCTCAAGTTGATAATACAAAAATAGGAATATATGGTCGATCTAAAGGAGCAGAGCTTGTTCTGGCTGGACAAAGTATTTTGGATGATGTACAATGTTTAGTACTCAATTCTCCCTCAAATGTAATATTTGAGGGAATAAAGGGAAAACTTAATTCTAATTCATCTTCTTGGACATATTTACAAAAGGAACTTCCTTATCAAAAATTTCAGTTAGGAGATTATTTGTTAAACAAGTTTTTTGGAAAACATATTCCTGAAGATAGTAGGGCTCAGATTGATGTGAGTAAAATTTCCTCCCCTTTATTATTACTAGGAAGCGATGTTGATGAAATATGGAATGCATCATCCGCGATAGATGATATCATTTCACATTATAAAGGGGAATCCATTTTGTTTAAAAAATACCATGAAACAGGGCATATGTTGACGGTTGCTTATCAACCGAATCATCGTTATCGAAAAGATTGGCGCTTATTAATGAAAGAAAGTGTAGACTCTTGGCTTGTTACGATAAATTTTTTTGATACACATCTGAAGAATTTGTAGATAGTGCTGAACCGTACTATAATAGTCCTAACTAAGATAAAAACACAGTTCTGGTTGGTAGTCCAGTCTACAAAAGCAAACACTAAAACAAGAGAAATTTGAATAAAAACAGTAAAAAATAGAGAGAAGCATAAGGGGCATTACCTCACTCGTTCCCATATTTGATTATTCCTCCATAAAGTGGATGGATGATTTTTATAAGAGGAGTTTGCATTATTGAATAGAGAACCAAGTGTTTCCTAAAATTTTCATTGAGATATGTTATACTATATTCAATAAGTGAATAAGGAGAATACTATGCCAGTAAATGAATATGGTCAGATGATTGGGGAGTCAATGGAAGGTTATACACCAGGTGAATTGCCTGCTATTGATTTCTTAGAAGGGCGTTATGCTCGAATAGAGGCTCTTTCAGTAGAAAAGCATGCGAAAGATTTGCTGGCTGTTTATGGTCCTAATACGCCTCGGGAGATGTGGACTTACCTCTTTCAGGAGCCAGTAGCAGACATGGAGGAACTGGTCAGCCTTTTAAATCAGATGTTGGCTCGTAAGGACCGTTTTTACTATGCAATCATAGACAAGGCAACTGGTAAGGTTTTGGGAACTTTTTCTCTCATGCGCATTGACCAGAATAACCGAGTGATAGAAGTGGGGGCGGTCACTTTTTCTCCAGAGCTCAGGGGAACACGGATAGGAACTGAAGCCCAGTATCTCCTCGCTCGCTATGTTTTTGAAGAACTCCACTATCGTCGCTATGAGTGGAAATGTGATTCTCTTAATTTGCCATCCAGACGAGCTGCGGAGCGTTTGGGATTTATTTATGAAGGAACCTTCCGTCAGGCAGTGGTTTATAAGGGGCGTACGAGGGATACGGATTGGTTGTCTATGATTGATAAGGACTGGCTTCAAGTCAAAGCTCGATTGGAAGCATGGTTGGATCCTGAAAATTTTGACCAAGATGGACGACAGTATAAGAGCTTGAGAGGACTTTAATAGGTGTTGACATGATCACTATTAAAAAGCAAGAAATTGTCAAGTTAGAGGATGTTTTGCATCTCTATCAGGCTGTCGGTTGGACAAATTATACCCATCAACCAGAGATGCTGGAGCAGGCCTTATCTCATTCATTAGCGATTTATGTGGCTCTTGATGATGATACTGTGGTGGGGTTGATTCGTTTGGTTGGAGATGGATTCTCATCAGTATTGGTTCAGGATTTAATCGTTTTACCTATCTATCAGCGTCAAGGGATTGGTAGTGCCCTAATGAAAGAGGCTTTAGAGGATTACAAAGATGTCTATCAAGTCCAGCTGGTGACAGAACAGACAGAAAAAACCTTGGGATTCTATCGTTCTATGGGCTTTGAAATCTTATCCACCTATAATTGTATAGGGATGACTTGGGTAAATCGAGAAAAATAACAAAACTAGTTTTTTCTTAAGCAAAGTTTAAGGATGGTCTAGTATCATATAGTCATTAAATAAAGACCTCCTAACTTTATTTAATGAAATCCTAAAACTTTTTTTCATCATAATCTCCTAATGAAGTCACCCAATCAGGTGGCTTTTTTTGTGGGGTGAAGAGATGCTGATAGAAATTTTTTGAAAAATGGTAGAATTTGAGAAAAGTTAAGCTAGTTTTAAGCTTCGTCTTGTATCATATAGTTATTAAATAAAGACCTCCTAACTTTATTTAATAAAATCCTAAACTTTTCTTTTTCATAATAATCTCCCTTAACTCCACCCAATCAGGTGGAGTTTTTTGGCTCTATTTCAGGCTTTTGGGAACTATTTTAAAAATCATTTTTTGATATTTTTCTGATTTTGGTCGGGGAATTGGCGGGAATCTTTTTAGCGAATATGACTAAGAAATAGGTCTGTTGCTATTTAAGTGAATTTAACCTTAATTTGATTGTAGGTGACTGTTAATTGAAGGAATGGAACTATTGTAATGACGATTTTACTTGTCCAGTAGTGACGTATTAAATGAGGAGTGACATGTAAGCTTGTCTCTTCGTTTACGAAATCAAAATTTTTATGAAATTGATAGAATCCCTAACTTTCTCTTAATCTTGACCGTTTTGTTGTACAGTGGTTAAAGCTTGAAAAGTCGAGAATATAAACATTTGACAAAATTTGTGAACTGTAGGATAATGGAGAGGAATTAAGGATTAGTTCTATATCATAGGCTAGAAAAGACTCCAAGCTCACGACCAAATAAGCTTGGGGTCTTTTTTGACACTATTTGTCTTCGTTTAGCCATTTATCGACTAATCGAAGAACGACACCGACCACAATTGGTTCGATGATAGTTTTGAGTACTAATTCCATCATGGGCTATCTCACCTCCTTTCGTAGGCGGTGTAGTAGTGCCGTAGAATATTATTCCACATAAGCGTTAAACTCGGGAGGCACCAATCCAGTGGCTTTTTTGTTTGTGGCTTTGTTTTTTGATATAATAGAGCCATGAGTAGAATTTTAGATAATGAGATAATGGGGGATGAGGAGTTAGTAGAACGCACGCTCCGTCCTCAGTACTTACGTGAATATATTGGGCAGGACAAGGTCAAGGACCAGCTACAAATCTTTATTGAAGCTGCTAAAATGCGGGATGAAGCGCTGGATCATGTCCTCTTATTTGGCCCTCCAGGCTTGGGAAAAACGACCATGGCTTTTGTAATTGCCAATGAACTGGGAGTAAATCTCAAGCAGACTTCGGGTCCAGTCATTGAAAAAGCTGGGGATTTGGTAGCGATTTTGAATGACTTAGAGCCTGGGGATGTTCTCTTTATTGATGAGATTCATCGTTTGCCCATGTCAGTGGAAGAGGTGCTTTATAGTGCTATGGAGGATTTCTACATTGACATCATGATTGGGGCTGGTGAAGGCAGTCGTAGTGTTCATTTGGAGTTGCCACCTTTTACCTTGATTGGTGCGACGACTCGGGCTGGTATGCTCTCAAATCCACTACGGGCACGTTTTGGGATTACAGGTCATATGGAGTATTATGCCCATGCTGACTTGACAGAAATTGTCGAGCGGACGGCAGATATTTTTGAGATGGAAATCACTCATGAGGCAGCATCTGAATTAGCCCTACGTAGTCGTGGAACCCCTCGTATTGCCAATCGTCTCCTCAAGCGCGTGCGCGATTTTGCCCAGATTATGGGGAATGGGACTATTGATGATCTTATTACCGATAAGGCTTTGACTATGCTGGATGTTGACCATGAAGGTTTGGACTATGTGGACCAAAAAATTCTCCGGACCATGATTGAGATGTACGGTGGTGGCCCTGTCGGCTTAGGAACTCTTTCTGTTAATATTGCCGAGGAGCGCGAGACTGTCGAAGACATGTATGAGCCTTACTTGATTCAAAAAGGTTTTATCATGCGGACACGTTCTGGACGGGTGGCGACTGCTAAGGCATATGATCATTTGGGGTATGAGTACAATGAAAAATAAGCAAGAAATTCTAGAGGCTTTTAGAAAAAATTCAGATATGATGGCCATTCTGACTATCATCCGAGATCTTGGCTTAAAAGACTCGTGGTTGGCAGCAGGTTCTGTCAGAAATTTTATCTGGAATCTCTTATCAGACAAATCCCCTTTTGACTGTGAAACAGATGTAGATGTGATTTTCTTTGATCCAGATATTTCTTATGAGGAAACCTTGTCCCTAGAGAAAAAGCTGAGAGAGGATTTTCCTCAGTACCAGTGGGAATTGAAAAATCAAGTCTATATGCACCAGCACAGCCCTCATACTGCTCCCTATACCAGTTCCCGTGATGCCATGAGTAAGTATCCAGAACGATGTACGGCTGTTGGACTACGCTTGAATGAAGAATCCGATTTTGAATTCTATGCACCTTATGGTTTGGAGGATATTTTGAATTTTCAAGTTCATCCAACTCCTCATTTTTTAGAGAATGAAGACCGAATGGAACTTTATAGAACACGTCTATCCAAGAAAAATTGGCAGGAGAAATGGAAAAATTTGATTTTTAAAAATACTTAAGGAAACTTTAAGCTAGGGAGTGTATACTAAGTCCATAAGTTAAGAAGACCTTAACTTAAACTCCTAAAACTTTTTCATAATAATCTCCCTATAAAATAGAGTCGCCCAATCAGGCGACTTATTTTTTTGAAAAATGGGCTTTGCGCCTGAGAATAATACTCAATGAAAATCAAAGAGCAAACTAGGAAGATAACCGCAGGTTGCTCAAAACACTGTTTTGAGGTTGTGGATAGAGCTGACGGAGTCAGTATCATATACCTACGGCAAGGTGAAGCTGACGTGGTTTGAATTTGATTTTCGAAGAGTATAAATAGCTTAGTGATAGAAGAAAATAGGGAAATATGGTATAATGAAACGATAGATTTTTGAATAGGAATAAGATCATGTTTGGATTTTTTAAGAAAGATAAGGCTGTGGAAGTAGAGGTTCCGACACAGGTTCCTGCTCATATCGGCATCATCATGGATGGCAATGGCCGTTGGGCTAAAAAACGTATGCAACCGCGAGTTTTTGGACATAAGGCGGGCATGGAAGCATTGCAAACTGTGACCAAGGCAGCCAACAAACTAGGCGTTAAGGTTATTACGGTCTATGCTTTTTCTACAGAAAACTGGACCCGTCCAGATCAGGAAGTCAAGTTTATAATGAACTTGCCAGTAGAGTTTTATGATAATTATGTCCCGGAATTGCATGCGAATAATGTTAAGATTCAAATGATTGGCGAAACGGACCGCCTGCCTAAGCAAACCTTTGAAGCTCTGACCAAGGCTGAGGAATTGACTAAGAACAACACAGGTTTGATTCTTAATTTTGCCCTCAACTATGGTGGACGTGCTGAGATTACACAGGCTCTTAAGTTGATTTCTCAGGATGTGTTAGATGCCAAAATCAACCCAGGTGACATCACAGAGGAATTGATTGGCAACTATCTCTTTACCCAGCATTTGCCTAAAGACTTACGAGATCCGGACTTGATTATCCGTACCAGTGGAGAATTGCGTTTGAGCAATTTCCTTCCATGGCAGGGAGCCTATAGTGAGCTCTATTTTACGGATACCTTGTGGCCTGATTTTGACGAGATGGCCTTGCAGGAAGCTATTCTTGCCTACAATCGTCGTCATCGCCGATTTGGAGGAGTTTAGGAGGAAATATGACACAGGATTTACAGAAAAGAACCTTGTTTGCAGGGATTGCCCTGGCTATTTTCCTACCAATTTTAATGATTGGGGGACTCTTGCTTCAGATAGCAATTGGAATCATAGCCATGCTAGCCATGCATGAACTTTTGAAGATGAGAGGTCTAGAGACCATGACGATGGAGGGTCTCTTAACACTCTTTGCAACCTTTGCTTTGACCATTCCCTTGGAGAATTACCTGACTTTTTTGCCAGTTGATGGGAATGTGGTTGCCTATAGTGTGTTGATTTCAATCATGTTAGGAACGACTGTTTTTAGCAAGTCATATACGATTGAGGACGCTGTTTTCCCTCTTGCTATGAGCTTCTACGTGGGCTTTGGATTTAATGCTTTACTAGATGCTCGCGTTGCAGGTTTAGATAAGGCTCTATTGGCCTTGTGTATCGTCTGGGCGACAGACAGTGGTGCCTATCTTGTTGGGATGAACTATGGTAAACGAAAATTAGCTCCGACAGTTTCTCCAAATAAAACCTTTGAGGGTGCCTTGGGTGGTATTTTAGGTGCTATTTTAGTAACCATCATCTTTATGATGTTTGACAGAACAGTTGCTCTTCCGTATGGAATTTACAAGATGTCAGTCTTTGCTATTTTCTTTAGCATTGCTGGACAATTTGGTGATTTACTAGAAAGTTCGATCAAGCGTCACTTTGGTGTCAAGGATTCTGGGAAATTTATTCCTGGACATGGTGGTGTTTTGGATCGTTTTGATAGTATGTTGCTTGTATTTCCAATTATGCACTTGTTTGGACTCTTTTAATCAAAAGACGGAGGAAATACTATGCTCGGAATTTTAACCTTTATTCTGGTTTTTGGGATTATTGTAGTGGTGCACGAGTTCGGGCACTTCTACTTTGCTAAGAAATCAGGGATTCTAGTGCGTGAATTTGCCATCGGTATGGGACCCAAGATCTTTGCTCATATTGGCAAGGATGGGACAGCCTATACCATTCGGATCTTGCCTCTAGGTGGCTATGTCCGTATGGCCGGTTGGGGTGATGATACAACTGAAATTAAGACAGGAACTCCTGTCAGTTTGACCCTTACTGATGATGGTAAGGTTAAACGCATCAATCTTTCAGGTAAAAAATTAGATCAAACAGCCCTCCCTATGCAGGTGACCCAGTTTGATTTTGAAGACAAGCTCTTTGTCAAGGGCTTGGTTCTGGAAGAAGAAAAAACATTTTCAGTGGATCATGATGCAACGGTTGTAGAAGCAGATGGGACTGAGGTTCGGATTGCTCCCTTGGATGTTCAATATCAAAATGCGACTATCTGGGGGAAACTGATTACTAATTTTGCAGGCCCTATGAACAACTTTATCTTAGGGGTTGTTGTTTTCTGGATTTTAATCTTCATGCAGGGTGGTGTCAGAGATGTCGATACCAACCAGTTCCATGTCATGCCCCAAGGGGCCTTGGCTAAGGTGGGAGTGCCAGAAACGGCACAAATTACCAAGATTGGCTCACATGAGATTAACAACTGGGAAAGCTTGATTCAGGCTGTGGAAACAGAAACCAAAGATAAGACGGCCCCGACTTTGGATGTGACTATTTCTGAAAAGGGGAGTGACAAACAAGTCACTGTTACACCCGAAGAAAGTCAAGGCCGTTACCTTCTAGGTGTTCAACCGGGGATTAAGTCAGATTTTGTATCCATGTTTGTAGGTGGTTTTACAACTGCTACTGACTCGGCCCTCCGAATTCTCTCAGAACTGAAAAATTTGATTTTCCAACCGGATTTGAACAAGCTGGGTGGACCTGTTGCTATCTTTAAGGCAAGTAGTGATGCCGCTAAAAATGGAATTGAGAATGTCTTGTACTTCTTGGCAGTGATTTCCATCAATATTGGGATTTTTAATCTTATTCCGATTCCAGCTCTGGATGGTGGTAAGATTGTGCTCAATATCCTGGAAGCCATCCGCCGCAAACCATTGAAACAAGAAATTGAAACCTATGTCACCTTGGCCGGAGTGGTCATCATGGTTGTCTTGATGATTGCTGTGACCTGGAATGACATCATGCGACTCTTTTTTAGATAATCGAGGAATATTATGAAACAAAGTAAAATGCCTATCCCAACGCTTCGCGAAATGCCAAGCGATGCTCAAGTTATCAGCCATGCTCTTATGTTGCGAGCTGGTTATGTTCGTCAAGTCTCAGCAGGTGTTTATTCATACCTACCACTTGCCAACCGTGTGATTGAAAAAGCTAAAAATATCATGCGTCAAGAATTCGACAAGATTGGTGCCGTTGAGATGTTAGCTCCAGCCCTTCTCAGTGCAGAATTGTGGCGCGAATCAGGCCGTTATGAAACTTATGGTGAGGACCTTTACAAACTAAAAAACCGTGAAAAATCAGACTTTATCCTAGGTCCAACTCACGAAGAAACCTTTACAGCTATTGTCCGTGATTCTGTTAAGTCTTACAAGCAATTGCCACTCAACCTTTACCAAATCCAGCCTAAGTATCGTGATGAAAAACGCCCACGTAATGGACTACTCCGTACACGTGAGTTTATCATGAAAGATGCTTACAGTTTCCACGCTAACTATGATAGCTTGGACAGTGTTTACGATGAGTACAAGGCTGCTTATGAGCGTATTTTTACTCGTAGTGGTTTAGACTTCAAGGCTATCATTGGTGACGGTGGAGCCATGGGTGGTAAGGACAGCCAAGAATTTATGGCCATTACACCTGCTCGTACAGACCTTGACCGCTGGGTTGTCTTGGACAAGTCAGTTGCCTCATTTGACGAAATTCCTGCAGAAGTGCAAGAAGAAATCAAGGCAGAATTGCTCAAATGGATGGTTTCTGGTGAAGATACCATTGCTTACTCAAGTGAATCTAGCTATGCGGCCAACTTGGAAATGGCAACAAACGAGTACAAACCAAGCAACCGTGTTGTCGCTGAAGAAGAAGTGACTCGTGTGGCAACTCCAGATGTTAAATCAATCGATGAAGTTGCAGCCTTCCTCAATGTTCCAGAAGAACAAACGATCAAAACCCTCTTCTACATGGCAGATGGTGAACTTGTTGCGGCCCTTCTAGTTGGAAATGACCAACTCAACGAAGTTAAGTTGAAAAACCATTTGGGAGCAGATTTCTTTGACGTTGCTAGCGAAGAAGAAGTGGCGAATCTTGTTCAAGCAGGGTTCGGTTCACTTGGACCAGTTGGTTTGCCAGAGAATATTAAAATTATTGCAGATCGTAAGGTGCAAGATGTTCGCAATGCAGTTGTTGGTGCTAACGAAGATGGCTACCACTTGACTGGTGTGAACCCAGGTCGTGATTTTACTGCAGAATATGTGGATATCCGTGAAGTTCGTGAGGGGGAAATTTCTCCAGACGGACAAGGTGTTCTTAACTTTGCGCGTGGTATCGAAATTGGTCACATCTTCAAACTCGGCACTCGCTATTCAGCAAGCATGGGAGCAGATGTTTTGGATGAAAATGGCCGTGCTGTGCCAATTATCATGGGATGTTATGGTATCGGTGTCAGTCGTCTCCTGTCAGCAGTGATGGAGCAACACGCTCGCCTCTTTGTTAACAAAACGCCAAAAGGTGAATACCGTTACGCTTGGGGAATCAACTTCCCTAAAGAATTGGCGCCATTTGATGTTCACTTGATCACTGTCAATATCAAGGACGAAGAAGCGCAAGCCTTGACAGAAAAACTTGAAGCAAGTTTGATGGGAGCAGGTTACGAAGTCTTGACAGACGACCGTAACGAACGTGTCGGAGTCAAATTTAGCGACAGCGACTTGATTGGATTGCCAATCCGTATCACTGTTGGGAAGAAAGCAGCCGATGGAATCGTAGAAGTGAAGATTAAAGCGACTGGTGACACCATCGAGGTTCATGCAGATAACGTGCTTGAAACGCTTGAAATCCTCAGCAAGAAATAAAAACTATAATCAGAAGAAAAACAAGGAAAAAATGTGACTAGTTTTTACCTTGTTTTTTCTATATAATGGGAAAAATGACTAGATAAAGAGGTAAATGTATGCTAAGATTTCCAAAGGATTTTGTCTGGGGATCCTCTACTTCTGGACCGCAGACAGAAGGACGTGTAGCTGGTGATGGTAAGGGAGATAATCTCTGGGATTACTGGTATCAAGTGGAGCCAAATCGCTACTATAATGGGATTGGTCCAGATAAGACATCAACCTTTTATGAAAATTGGGAACAGGATATCGAGCTTTTGTTAGAGACTGGTCACACAGCCTTTCGGACTTCTATTCAGTGGTCACGGATTTTTCCACAAGGCTGTGGGAAAGTCAACCCTCAAGGTGTGGCTTTCTATCGTAAGGTTTTTGAGGTTATTAAGGCTAAGGGGATTCGTCTGTTAGTCAATCTCTACCACTTTGATTTGCCTTTTGCTCTTCAAGAAGCTGGTGCTGGTTGGGAAAATAAGGCGACTGTCTCAGCCTATGAAGACTATGCTCGTTTTTGTTTTGAGACTTATGGAGATTTAGTGGATCAATGGATTACCTTTAACGAGCCCATCGTTCCGGTAGAATTTGGCTATTTTTACGATGCCCATTATCCACATAAGGTGGACGCAGAAGCAGCGGTTAAAGTAGCCTATCACACACAATTAGCCAGCAGTCGAGCGGTCAAGGCATGTCATGAAGTCTTGCCTTATTCTAAGATTGGGATTGTCTTAAACTTGACACCGGCTTATCCACGTAGCCAGCATCCTGCTGATGTTAAGGCAGCTCGGATTGCGGATCTCTTTCAGGCCCAATCTTTCTTGGATCCGTCTGTTTTGGGGACTTATCCACAGGAGTTAGTAGAAATCTTGCATGAACACGGTCTCTTGCCTGATGCTACAGAGGAGGAGTTGGATCTCATTCGTGACAATACGGTGGACTTCCTTGGTGTCAACTACTATCAACCTTTGCGTGTTATGGCTCCTCGATTTGCTAAGCATCTAGAAAGTCCACTCTTACCAGAACATTTTTACGAGCCTTATGTGATGCCTGGACGTAAAATCAATCCTCATCGTGGCTGGGAGATTTATGAGCAAGGGATTTATGACATCGCCCAAAATATCAAGGAAAATTATGGCAATATTGAGTGGATGTTGACAGAGAATGGTATGGGGGTTGAAGGGGAAGAAAAATTCCGTCAAGATGGAATGATTCAAGATGATTACCGTATTGACTTTGTAAAAGGTCATCTTCGTGAACTTCACCGTGCCATTGAAGACGGAGCCAATTGTAAAGGCTACTTAATTTGGACCTTTATCGATTGCTGGTCATGGCTCAATAGCTATAAAAATCGCTATGGCTTGGTCGAATTAGACTTGGAAACGCAAGAACGTCGTCTGAAGAAATCAGGGCACTGGTTCAAGGAATTAAGCGACAATAATGGATTTTAAAAAGGACTCTGACTGATTATCCTAATTGGTCAGAGCTTTTTTGAATACAGAAGGGTAATTTGAACTATACCAATTTTTACTCTTGACAAGTGAAAGAAACAAGTATATACTGTTTTTGCTGATTCTATAAAAGAGGAATTAGACTATACCAATTTTAAGGAGAAAGCACAGCTGGTCTGTGTCGTATATACTATGTGTGGAATTGTTGGTGTTGTTGGAAACACAAATGCAACTGATATTTTGATTCAAGGGCTTGAAAAGCTCGAATACCGTGGCTATGATTCTGCGGGGATTTTTGTCCTAGGTGGTGCTGAAAATCACCTAGTCAAGGCTGTCGGTCGTATCGCAGAATTATCTGCTAAGACAGCTGGTGTTGAGGGTACAACTGGTATCGGACATACTCGTTGGGCGACTCACGGGAAACCAACGGAAGACAATGCTCACCCACACCGCTCTGAGACAGAACGTTTTGTCTTGGTGCACAATGGGGTGATTGAGAACTACCTTGAAATCAAGGAAGAATACCTTGCAGGTCACCACTTCAAAGGGCAAACAGATACAGAAATCGCCGTTCACTTGATTGGAAAATTTGCAGAAGAAGATGGCTTGTCAGTTCTTGAAGCCTTCAAAAAAGCCCTTCATATCATCCGTGGTTCTTATGCCTTTGCCTTGGTTGACTCACAAGATCCTGAAGTCATCTACGTAGCTAAAAATAAATCACCACTTTTGATTGGTCTTGGAGAAGGCTACAACATGGTCTGCTCAGACGCTATGGCTATGATTCGTGAAACCAACCAATATATGGAAATTCATGACCAAGAGTTGGTAATCGTCAAGGCTGATAGCGTGGAAGTTCAAGACTATGATGGTAACAGTCGTGAACGTGCTAGCTATACTGCTGAGCTTGATTTGTCAGATATCGGTAAGGGAACTTACCCTTACTACATGCTTAAGGAAATTGATGAGCAACCAACTGTTATGCGTAAACTCATCCAAGCCTACACGGATGAGGCGGGTCAAGTAGTGGTAGATCCAGCTATCATCCAGGCTGTTCAAGACGCAGACCGTATCTACATCCTTGCAGCTGGAACATCTTACCATGCAGGATTTGCTTCTAAGAAGATGCTGGAAGAATTGACAGATACACCAGTTGAACTTGGAATCTCATCTGAGTGGGGCTACGGTATGCCACTTCTCAGCAAGAAACCACTCTTCATCTTTATCAGTCAGTCTGGTGAAACAGCGGATAGTCGTCAGGTTTTGGTTAAGGCTAATGAAATGGGAATTCCAAGCTTGACAGTGACAAACGTACTAGGCTCAACTCTTTCTCGTGAAGCTAACCATACCATGCTTCTTCATGCAGGTCCTGAAATTGCCGTGGCATCAACTAAAGCCTATACAGCACAAATCGCAGCCCTTGCCTTCCTAGCAAAAGCAGTCGGAGAAGCAAATGGCAATGCCAAAGCACAATCCTTTGACCTGGTTCATGAATTGTCAATCGTAGCTCAGTCTATCGAGTCAACTCTTTCAGAGAAAGAAACCATTGAAGCCAAGGTTCGTGAGCTTCTTGAAACAACTCGCAACGCCTTTTATATTGGTCGTGGTCAAGATTACTACGTAGCTATGGAAGCAAGCCTTAAACTCAAAGAGATTTCTTACATCCAGTGTGAAGGCTTTGCGGCAGGAGAACTCAAGCACGGAACTATTGCCTTGATTGAAGAAGGAACACCTGTCTTGGCTCTTTTGTCAGATCCAGTCCTTGCCAACCATACTCGTGGAAATATCCAAGAGGTCGCAGCCCGTGGTGCCAAGGTCCTCACTATCGCAGAAGAAAATGTTGCCAAAGATACAGACGATATCGTCCTTACGACTGTACACCCTTACCTCTCACCAATCTCAATGGTCGTGCCAACTCAATTAGTCGCTTACTTTGCAACACTCCACCGTGGCCTTGATGTGGATAAACCACGTAACCTTGCTAAGTCAGTAACGGTAGAATAAGCTAAAAAAGTCTAGTTATCTAGGCTTTTTCTTGTGAGCAAATCGGTTGCTTGTACTTAAGATTCGTGTTAGAATAATTTTTCAAATTGAAGGACAGAAATAGACAGGGAGAATCGCAATGGTAGAATTGGGAATTTCAACATTTGGGGAAACAACGGAGCTTGAAGGTACTGGGCAAACTTACAGTCATGCCGAACGCATTCGTCAGTTGGTGGCAGAGATTGAACTGGCTGACAAGGTTGGTTTGGATGTGCATGGGATTGGTGAGCACCATCGAGCGGACTTTGCAGTATCAGCCCCAGAGATTGTTCTGGCAGCTGGGGCAGTCAATACCAAGAAAATCCGTTTGACCAGTGCAGTCAGCATTCTCTCAAGTATGGATCCGATTCGATTGTTCCAACAGTATGCTACTATCGATGCTTTGTCAAATGGACGTGCGGAGATTATGGCCGGAAGGGGTTCTTTCACGGAATCTTTTCCCTTGTTTGGATATGATTTGAAAGACTACGAAGCCCTTTTTGATGAGAAATTAGACTTGCTCCAGTTAGTTAATGAAAAGACCAAGTTAGACTGGCAAGGTCGCTTGACCCAAACAATCTCTGGCAGAGAAGTTTATCCTCGTCCAGTTCAGGACAAATTGCCCTTGTGGATAGCGACAGGTGGTCATGTCGAATCAACAGTGAAGATTGCTCAGGCAGGCCTACCGATTGTCTATGCCATTATTGGTGGCAATCCGCGTTATTTTAAAAAGTTGATTCAGGCTTATCGTGAGATTGGGAGCGAAGCGGGTCATGCCAGTCATGAACTAAAGGTTGGAGCCCATTCTTGGGGTTGGATTGCTGAGGATGGCGAGCAAGCGGTGAAAGATTATTTCCATCCGATAAAGCAAGTGGTGGATGCTATTTCCAAAGATCGTCCACACTGGCAGGAATTGCGTTATGAACAATATTTGGAGCAAGTTGGGCCAAATGGTGCTATGTTTGTGGGCAATCCAGATCAGGTGGCAGAAAAATTAATTCGTATGATTGAGAATTTAGGATTGGACCGCTTTATGTTGCACTTACCTCTTGGTTCTATGCCTCATGAACAAGTACTGAGAGCTATTGAACTTTTCGGAACGCAAGTGGCTCCAAAAGTACGGGCTTATTTTGTCATGAAAGAGACTTAATAAAAAATCCTAATCAAGCTTATTAGGACGACAAATATTGTATAAAAATCAATCCCCCGAGCGTTAAGGCTTGGGGGATTGTTCTATAGGAGGGCTAGTTTAGTTCTCTTTTTTGTTTTTTAGCAAGAACCCGAGACCTAGAAGGGCGAGGAGACTAATTCCTGCAAACAGGAGTTTGTTATCGTTTTTGGTTCCTGTATTTGGAAGTTCAGCTTGTTTAGCTAGGGGAGCAGGAGTATTTTTCTTGCTAGAGTTTTCTACCGATTCGTTTTGAACCGCCTCTTTTACAGATGATGCTTGTGCTTCTTGTGTTGGTTGTGAAGTTTGTGAATCAGTTGTAGCTTGGCTAGGTTTATTTTCCGCATCAGCTACTTTTGTATCTGGTTTTGCAGAATCAGGTTTAGTTTGTGGAGCTGGAGTTTGTTGTTCCGGTTTGACTACTCGGTTTGACATATTGTCTTGGCTGTTATTTTGACCGTGTTCTTGTTTTAAGCTAGAAAGGTCAAATTCTGGTTTTTCTTCCATAGCTGGGGCGACAATTGCACCGCCTTGAGAGACTCGAAGAACAGTGGCTGTAAGGGCATTTAATTTCAAGCCTTTTTCAGTCCATTCAAGTCCTTTCGGGTTGGCAATTCCGACTGGTCCTGCTTGGTTTTCATCTGCTAAGACTTCAGCATTTCTGAGGTGGGCAAAGGCAGTTCCCAAATTAAATTCGCGAGCTTTTTCGTCAGCATTGACAAAGACTGCGTAGATATCCCCATTTGGAGCAGTGATTTGGTAGCCAATTACCACGTCCTCTTTTGCCACACCATTTTGACCTGGGACAGTGATGAGGCGGATACGGTCTTTGATATCTTGAAGACTCTTAAGTCGGAAGGCATCTGTAGATTGACGAAGGGCAATCAACCCTTTCATATAGTCACGGCTCTTGACATTTTCAGGATATGCTTTTCCATCTGTAGCCTTAGTCCAGTCAAACTTGTTAACTGCATCGCTAGAATCGTAAGAATCATGGATGAAGTAAGGATAGTCAAATGGGTTGCCATCCTTATCACGCAACAAGTGAGATTTGTTTGGTTGTTTGTCTTCTGCTACTGGAGTCTTGTAGGCTGGGTCACGGAATTGTTTGGTGCGACCATATTCCTGACCAGAGTGGATAAATGGAGTTCCTTGAGCTGTCAAGACCATGAGATTTCCAAGTCGCAAACGACGGTGGATTTCAGCATAGTTCTCAGCCTTGCTTGGGTCTTTTTTGATAGACTGGGCGATGATGTCAAAGAGGGTCAAGTTATCATGGGCTGCGATGTATTGGATAACATCTCCAGGACTGTCAGCTTCAAAGTTGGTTGGCTGAGCAATGAGATTTTTGAAAATAGTGTTGATATCACGCTTGCCACCTGTGATAAAGGCAGGTTGACCTTCGTTTGGATAACCAGACTTGAGGTTGTTACGGATGTCATCTGAAAAGACTGCTACAGTATCGGTATGCTTCATCCAATCTTGGTCAGCAGCTTTAGTAGGCATATTTTCATCACCGGCATAAGTTCTCCAACCTTCACCCAGCATAATTAGATTTGGATTGAGGGCGCGTGCAGCCTTGTAAGCTTCTTCGATAGAAGCTGCATCATGGTCTCCCATCATATCGAAGCGGAAGCCATCGACTTTGTAGGTATCAACTAGATATTTGATAGAGTCAACTAGGAGTCGTTTGGTCATATGATGGGTTGTTCCCAAACGTCCACCACCAAAGCTAGTGCGAGGTGTCCCATCAGCATCCATAAAGTGGTAGTAGTTTGGCTCTAAATCTTCAAAGAGATCGACCTTGGCTGTATGGTTATAAACGACATCTAGGATAGCTCCCATGCCACGTTTGTGGATCTCGTTGATGAGGTTTTTGAATTCTGCGATTCGTTTTTCTGGATTCTTAGGATCGCTTGAGTACATACCAGTCAAGGAGAAGTAGTTTTGAGGATCATATCCCCAGTTGTAGTTGCTGTTGCTTGAAGCGTAGGCAGACAAACGTTCATGGTTCTTCAATTCGTTGACAAAGTAGTAAGACAAGACTGGAAGGAGCTGGATATGAGTCACACCCAAGTCTTTGAGGTAGTCTAGTTTTTCGATAAAGGCTTCAAAGGTACCAAATGGCTTGGTCAAGTCTTTTGCGATGGCAGGATCCGAAGTGAAGTCACGAACATGAGCTTCGTAGATGACGGCGTCTTCACGCGATTTGAAGTTACGAATCTTCCCATAGGTCAAGTCTTGCGGACCTAGTTTAGATGGGTCCACAAAGGCAGCTTTAGCCACTTTATGGGCATCGTCGATCTTAGCATCGTCACTATTCCAAGCAGCGAGAGATTTAGCGTAAGGATCGAGTGCAAGAACAGTTTTACCTTGACGCTCGATTTGGTATTGATAATAGTATCCAGTGAAATCTGTGATTCCTAATTTGTTTGTGCTATCTAGAGTTTGTTTCCAAGTCCCTCTTTCTCCTTTTTCAAGAGCGACAGTTCCAACTACTTTGTTAGGGTCATTTTTGTCGTAGACAACAACAGAAACCTTATCAGCACTTGGTGACCAAAGGGTTAAATCAACTTGTTTTCCTTCTTCTTTTAGGTCAGCTCCAAGTTTACCATCATAGCTGTAAGTCTCATCTTTAAGACGCCAGCTTGTTTTGGTAGTGAATTTGTCAGAGTTGTAGCTAACGGTATAAGGATGTTTTGTGTCAGAGAAATCTCCGCTGTAGGTCACTTTCTTACCAGCTTCATCGATTGCAACATCAGTGATAGTTACCTTGTTTCCTAGATGATTAGTGATGTTGGAGTGCTTGAGGATATCTTCTTTTTTAGCACCGACAAGTGTTGAAAAACTACTTTCAATGCTAGAAGTTCCTACGTGTTGAGCTCCTGTCATGCGGATATCGTGCACATAGTAGGGATTGGTGTAGATGGTTTCGTCATCATCTTTGAGGAAGATTTGGCTATGATTTTTCAAATCTGTGAACTTATAATCTTCTTTACGGATTTTCACATCGTCTCCTTGTTTGCTTCTGTCTAGTAATAAAAATCCAAGGTCTTTAGCTGCATCTTTGAGTGGAATATCGATATAGCGACCATATTTGCCTGTAGCCGTAAAGTCTGTTCCGTTAGGCCATTCACCACTACTTGGCTCCTTCACATCTCCCCAGTACCAGAGAGATTTCTTGTCATAGTTGCCATCTGTACGGTAATAGTTGACGCGAATAGTTCCTGCAGGTTGTGGCTCGTAAGAGAAAACCTTGTGGTCTTGGTCCAACCAAGCCTCATTCATCTTTGGTGCCAGTTTTTCTACCGATTTATCGCCGGTCAGATTTTTTCCAGCTGTATTATTGATGAGGAAGCTAATTTTCTTGGCTTGTTCTCCCTTTAATTTGACATCTAGGTAGTAGCCATAGTCATCTTTTTTGGCATCCTTAAAGGACAAGGCTCCGTTAGGCCAGTTTTCAGAAGGTTTTTCAACATCATCCCAAGTCCAGAGTCCTTGAGCATCCTTGTTTTCTTCAGGAAGTTTTTTGACATGGATACGGAAGTAGTTGTCTTCGATTGGCTCTTCTGCCTTAGTTTTAGGCGTTGCTGGACTAGTAGAAGTAGTTGCCTCACTTGAACGATCTTGCCCAGTTTGTGGTGCTGAATCGGTTGGGCTTGCAGCAGGAGCTGTTGGCTCTGTTGCAGGTTTTTCTTCTTTTTTCTCTAGGGAAGCGTTTGCATTGTTAGTTGAAGAAAAATCGCTTTCGTTCTTGCCAGCGATGTTTGCTGTATCAGTAAGAGGTTGGGCCAGGGCAGTAGTAGTTTCACTATTACTTGCGTTAGTGGTTGTAGTATTTTCCTTGGCTGAGATAGTTGGTGTAGTCATAGCAAGTAGGACAAGGCTTGCGCCGATAAGGACAGAACCAGTTCCATTCTTGAGGGAACGGATGCTGTAGACCATTTTTTTCTCAGTGTGAGATGGTGTTTTTCTCATAATGATTCTCCTATAAATGAATTTCTTTATCAGTATAGCACTTAGTAAAATAAGATGCAAGCGTTTTCCTAAAATTAAACTAAAAGAAAAAATCGCAACAAATTTTGTTACGATTCAGCCAGTCTTTCTTTATGAATTTGAGAAGCCAGCAGGTGGAGGTGATGAAATAATTCTGAAGTAGAGAAGTTACGATTGTAGATAATTGGTTTAGGAGAGTTAGTGACAGGAAAGGTGGTGATCACAATATCGTGAGGGATTTGATTGAGAATTGAGAAAGAAATAGTAGATTCTTCCCAAGAATCAAAGAGATAGAGATTGTTACCGTAGTGAGCAAGGGTGTCGATTAGGTTTTGTGCGTGATGGCTATCCAAATGACTAATGACCAAAACTCGTATTTTGGGAAGTTTTTGAAGTAATTGGACTAAAATTCGCTGCCCTTGAATCGAAAAGGTGTATACAAGTTCTTGTAGTTTACTTGGGTGATTTTCTAGCCCCATTTCAGCCAGATAAGATTGGAATTTCCTTTGACTTGCGTCCAATAGTTTAGGAAATTCTACCTGATAATTGCTTAAAATCTTAGATTTCTGTTTGTCAAGAGACTGGTTACTGAGTAGATGGAAGAAATCAGATTGGGCAGTATAGTGGAGGAGCCAAATCAATTCTTCTCTATTTTCAATCTGTAGGTGAAATTCTTTGGCTAGCTCTTCTACGATTTGGCTCAATAGACGGTAGGATTTTTGAATGTGCTGAATATCCCCCAGTACTCCATTGTTAGGATTGTTTGTGAGTTGAGGAGACTTTACTGGGTTTGAAAATAGCTGTTCTAATGTCTCCTTTTTCGGTTCAAAATGGAGCTTTTTAGCCAGCTTTTTGATATCTTGTTCAAACTGGGGAATCTGAATGAGGGAGCTGTAGTGACTGGTTAAAAGAGGAGTAGGATTTTCGATGAAACGTCCCTTATTTAACCGCTCTAGATTGATAGCCAAGGTATATTTGATTTGCCGTAGACCGCTGAGGTTGGGTGAAACTTGTTGGGCCTTTAAAAATAGCTGAATCAGCTGAGTGAGTGCTTCTTCAGAAATAGAAGGGAAGGGCCAATCAAGAAAGGTGTAACTTTGGCTAAAGTAGTCCAGATAAAAGGCGCGGATGTCCTCTTCTACTCCCTCCATGACCAAAGGGGAAGGTTGGATAGTGATATTGTAGTGTTGGGGAAGGAGTGTGTTAAGACGATGAATGATTTCCTCAATCTGCTCTGGATTAGTCGAAAGCGCCTGGCACATTTGGTCAAGTGATTGTCCCTCTTTGAAAAACAGACAGTTCAAAAAAGAGTAGGTTGCAGATTGTTCAAAGATTGCAATCCGAGGATCCAAGGTATTTTGGAAGTCAAACTGTAATTGGATGCCTTTTTTCTTGATTGAATTAGGAGGTTAGGAAATAATTGCTCAAGCCTAGAAAGATGTTCTTGCAATTCTTTTACTGGTAATTTCAGATTTTCTGCCAAAACTGGAATCTCTATCCAATCATGGTTCTTGGTTAATTCTTCCAGCAAGAATAGCAAGTCTTGTTCTTTTTTAGTCAGCAAGATATTCATAATAAATCTCCATATATATTTATACATATATATTAAAAGAAAAGCCTAGTAAAGTCAAGAAATATAGCCTAGGATAAAATAGGGAAATCTGAATTTACTATATTTTCCTGGGGCCATTAAACTGAAAATGAAGTTTGAAAAGTGATAGTAGAATGCAAATTTTTATAGGAAAAGATTAAGGCTAATTATGTGACTATTAGTCCGTCTCGATCCGTTAGGTGCGAGACAAAAAAACCACCCGCTATGCGGGTGTGTGTCGAAGGTTATACCCAAAAAACTCCAAACGCGATACAATAAAGGTGTTCAAGCCAATTGTAAAGCGAAAGGAGAAAAATATGGCACAAAAGGCACATAGTTTATCGCACACAAAGTGGCACTGTAAGTATCACATTGTGTTTACCCCTAAGTATAGACGAAAAGTTATCTATAATCAATATCGAAGTAGTTTAGGCGAAATATTTCATCGTTTGTGTAGTTATAAAGGAGTTAAAATTATCGAGGGTCACTTAATGCCAGACCATGTACATATGTTAGTAAGTATTCCACCAAGGATAAGTATTTCAAGTTTCATGGGTTATTTAAAAGGAAAAAGTTCACTCATGATGTTTGACAAGCACGCTAATCTCAAGTATAAGTTTGGGAATCCGCATTTCTGGGCGGAAGGTTATTATGTAAGTACAGTAGGGCTTAATGAAGCCACAATTAAGAAATATATCCAAGATTAAAGAGTCTGGGACAATAGTCCCTTATCTCCAAAAAAGCAACGGATTTGCCGTTGCTTTTTTGCATGGTTGCGATAGTCTTGGTAAAATAGAATTGCTTAATAAACCATTTAGAAAGGCTATCCCATGCATATTCACTATAACACAAATCAAACAACTTTACCACTAGAAATCAGTTCTTTCTTACCATAAGACCATCTCGTCTTTACTATTGAAAAAGTGGTGAA
>NZ_JASHAR010000022.1:0-32534 GCF_047465045.1 Streptococcus mitis | reverse complement strand
TAGCGAGATTTTCAATCATCATTTTTTCAATTTTTCGACCAGAGAAAATCCCTTGTGAATAGGCAAATAGAAGAGTAGCTATAAGCATTTTAGGGTGATAAGACGGACGAGCAAAGGCATGATAGAAGGCATGGAAGTGACAATCCTCCAAGGTATTTACCACTTTTTCAATAGTAAAGACGAGATGGTCCTGTGGCAAGAAAGAACTGATTTCTAGTGGTAAAGTTGTTTGATTTGTGTTATAGTGAATATGCATGGGATAGCCTTTCTGAATGGTTTATTAAACAATTCTATTTTACCGAGACTATCGTAACCATGCAAAAAAGCAACGGCAAATCCGTTGTTTTTTTGGAAATAAGGGACTATTGTCCCAGCCTCTTCTTTTCTATCAAACTGAACGCATTCCAAACCAGTCTTTTTTTGAGTTTTTTGATAAAATAGTACTATCAGTAAAAAGGATGGAAGCATGACTAAGAAAATCGTAGCTATTTGGGCCCAGGATGAAGAGGGTGTGATTGGGAAGGACAATCGTTTGCCTTGGTATTTGCCAGCAGAATTGCAACACTTCAAAGAAACAACTCTGAATCATGCTATCTTGATGGGGCGTGTGACCTTTGATGGAATGGGACGTCGTCTGCTTCCAAAACGAGAAACCTTGATTTTGACACGTAATTCGGAAGAAAAGATAGACGGAGTTGCTACTTTTCATGATGTCCAGTCTGTCTTGGACTGGTATCAGGGTCAAGACAAGAATCTCTATATTATCGGTGGCAAGCAAATTTTTCAGGCTTTTGAACCCTACCTTGACGAAGTGATTGTCACTCAAATTCATGCTCGGGTGGAGGGAGATACCTATTTCCCTGAGGAGTTTGATTTGTCTCTTTTTGAGACTGTTTCAAGCAAATCCTACGCCAAAGATGAGAAAAATCCTTATGATTTTACCATCCAATACCGCAAGAGAAAGGAAGTCTAATGGAACGTAGTATATTTGGTTTTTTCACAGCCATGCTGTGTTTGGTATGTTTGCTTGCTGGGGCACAGGCTTTTCGTAAAAAGCGCTATGGACTTTCTGTCCTGCTCTGGTTAAATGCCTTTACCAATTTGGTCAACAGTATCCATGCTTTTTACATGACCTTATTTTAGATAGAATGACAGTATAGAATAGAACGGAAGGAAATCATGCCTACAACTAGGAATAATGATATGATGGTTTATTGCTCATTTTGTGGCAAAAGCCAAGAAGAAGTACAAAAAATAATCGCTGGGAACAACGCCTTTATCTGTAATGAATGTGTGGAGTTAGCCCAGGAAATCATTCGTGAGGAGTTGGCTGAGGAAGTCTTGGCAGACTTGTCAGAAGTTCCAAAACCAATCGAACTTCTCCATATCTTGAACCACTATGTAATCGGTCAAGATCGTGCCAAGCGTGCCTTGGCAGTAGCTGTTTACAACCATTACAAACGCATCAATTTCCACGATACGCGTGAAGAGTCAGAAGATGTGGATTTGCAGAAGTCAAACATCTTGATGATTGGCCCAACTGGTTCGGGGAAAACTTTCCTTGCTCAGACCTTGGCTAAGAGCTTGAATGTACCTTTTGCAATTGCGGATGCGACAGCTCTTACGGAGGCTGGTTATGTAGGTGAGGATGTGGAAAATATCCTCCTCAAACTCTTGCAGGCTGCTGACTTTAACATTGAACGTGCAGAGCGTGGCATTATCTACGTGGATGAAATTGACAAGATTGCTAAGAAGAGCGAGAACGTGTCTATCACACGTGATGTTTCTGGTGAAGGGGTGCAACAAGCCCTTCTCAAGATTATCGAGGGAACAGTTGCAAGCGTGCCGCCTCAAGGTGGACGTAAACATCCACAACAAGAGATGATTCAAGTGGATACTAAAAATATCCTCTTCATCGTGGGTGGTGCCTTTGATGGTATTGAAGAAATCGTCAAACAACGTCTGGGTGAAAAAGTCATCGGATTTGGTCAAAACAATAAGGCGATTGACGAAAACAGCTCTTACATGCAAGAAATTATCGCAGAAGATATTCAAAAATTTGGTATTATCCCTGAGTTGATTGGACGCTTGCCAGTCTTTGCAGCTCTTGAGCAATTGACTGTTGATGACTTGGTTCGTATTTTGAAAGAGCCAAGAAATGCCTTGGTCAAACAGTACCAAACCTTGCTATCTTATGATGATGTCGAGTTGGAATTTGACGACGAAGCCCTTCAAGAGATTGCCAATAAGGCCATTGAACGCAAAACGGGTGCGCGTGGTCTTCGCTCGATTATCGAAGAAACCATGCTAGATGTCATGTTTGAAGTACCGAGTCAGGAAAATGTGAAATTGGTTCGCATCACGAAAGAAGCTGTCGATGGAACGGATAAACCAATCCTAGAAACAGCCTAGAGGTGACTATGGAACTTAATACACATAATGCTGAAATCTTGCTCAGTGCGGCCAATAAGTCCCACTATCCGCAGGATGAACTGCCAGAAATCGCTCTTGCAGGGCGTTCAAATGTTGGCAAGTCTAGCTTTATCAACACCATGCTGAACCGTAAGAATCTAGCCCGAACATCAGGTAAACCTGGTAAAACCCAGCTTCTCAACTTCTTTAACATTGATGACAAGATGCGCTTTGTGGATGTGCCTGGTTATGGCTATGCCCGTGTTTCTAAAAAGGAACGTGAAAAGTGGGGGCGCATGATTGAGGAGTACTTAACGACTCGGGAAAATCTCCGTGCGGTAGTCAGTCTAGTTGACCTTCGTCATGACCCGTCAGCAGATGATGTGCAGATGTACGAATTTCTCAAGTACTATGAGATTCCAGTTATTATCGTTGCGACTAAAGCAGACAAGATTCCTCGTGGTAAATGGAACAAGCATGAATCAGCAATCAAAAAGAAATTAAACTTTGACCCAAGTGACGACTTTATCCTCTTTTCATCTGTCAACAAGGCAGGGATGGATGAGGCTTGGGATGCAATCTTAGAAAAATTGTGAGGAAAAGAAAATGGCAAAAACAATTCATACAGATAAGGCCCCAAAGGCTATCGGACCCTATGTTCAAGGAAAAATCGTTGGCAACCTTTTGTTTGCTAGCGGTCAAGTGCCCCTATCTCCTGAAACTGGGGAAATCGTTGGAGAAACGATCCAAGAACAGACAGAACAAGTCTTGAAAAACATCGGTGCTATTTTGGCTGAAGCAGGAACAGATTTTGACCATGTTGTCAAAACAACTTGCTTCTTGAGCGATATGAACGACTTTGTTCCTTTTAACGAGGTTTACCAAACGGCCTTTAAAGAGGAATTTCCAGCTCGTTCAGCTGTGGAGGTAGCTCGTCTTCCTCGTGATGTAAAAGTCGAAATTGAAGTCATCGCAGAGATTGGATAAGCTAGTTGAAGTTTGGTGTTGCCAAACTTCTTTTGATATAAGGAGAAAAAGATGACAAAGAAACAACTTCACTTGGTGATTGTGACAGGGATGAGTGGTGCAGGGAAAACAGTTGCCATTCAGTCCTTCGAGGATTTAGGTTATTTTACTATTGATAATATGCCACCAGCTCTTTTGCCTAAGTTTTTGCAGTTGGTGGAAACAAAGGAAGACGACCATAAGTTGGCCTTGGTAGTAGATATGCGTAGCCGTTCTTTCTTTTCAGAAATTCAAGCTGTCTTGGATGAGTTGGAAAATCAAGATGATTTGGATTTCAAAATTCTCTTTTTGGATGCAGCCGATAAGGAATTGGTCGCTCGTTACAAGGAAACCAGACGGAGTCACCCATTAGCAGCAGATGGACGGATTTTAGATGGAATTAAGCTGGAACGTGAACTCTTAGCACCACTGAAAAACATGAGCCAAAATGTGGTGGATACGACAGAACTTACTCCTCGTGAACTGCGTAAAACCATTGCAGAGCAGTTTTCGGATCAAGAACAAACCCAGTCTTTCCGTATCGAGGTCATGTCTTTCGGCTTTAAATATGGAATCCCGATTGATGCAGATTTAGTCTTTGATGTGCGCTTTTTGCCAAATCCATATTATCTACCAGAACTGCGTAATCAAACGGGTGTAGATGAACCAGTTTATGATTATGTCATGAATCATCCTGAGTCAGAAGATTTTTATCAGCATTTGTTAGCCTTGATTGAGCCGATTTTGCCAAGTTACCAAAAGGAAGGGAAGTCCGTTTTGACTATCGCCATGGGTTGTACGGGTGGACAACACCGTAGTGTGGCCTTTGCCAAACGCTTGGCGCAAGACTTATCTAAGAATTGGCCTGTTAATGAAGGGCATCGCGACAAAGACCGAAGAAAGGAAACGGTAAACCGTTCATGAGAAAACCAAAGATAACGGTGATTGGAGGAGGGACTGGGATCCCCGTCATTCTTAAAAGTCTACGTGAAAAAGATGTGGAAATCGCTGCTATCGTAACGGTGGCGGATGATGGTGGTTCATCGGGTGAACTCCGAAAAAATATGCAGCAATTGACACCGCCAGGTGATCTTCGTAATGTCCTTGTGGCCATGTCGGATATGCCTAAGTTTTATGAAAAGGTCTTTCAATACCGCTTTTCTGAGGATGCTGGAGCCTTTGCTGGTCATCCATTGGGCAATCTCATTATTGCAGGTCTGTCAGAGATGCAGGGTTCGACCTATAATGCCATGCAGTTATTGAGCAAATTTTTCCATACAACTGGGAAGATTTATCCTTCCAGTGACCATCCTTTGACCCTGCACGCAGTTTTCCAGGATGGGACAGAAGTAGCTGGAGAGAGCCATATTGCAGACCATCCAGGCATGATTGACCATGTCTATGTGACCAATACCCTCAATGATGATACGCCTCTGGCTAGCCGTCGAGTAGTGCAGACTATTCTTGAAAGTGACATGATTGTCCTCGGACCTGGTTCCCTATTTACCTCGATTTTGCCCAATATCGTGATTAAGGAAATCGGGCAGGCTCTTTTGAAAACCAAGGCAGAAATCGCCTATGTCTGCAATATCATGACCCAACGTGGGGAGACGGAACACTTTACAGATAGTGATCACGTGGAGGTCTTGCATGGTCACCTTGGCCGACCTTTTATCGACACTGTCTTGGTGAATATCGAAAAAGTGCCTCAGGAATACATGAATTCCAACCGGTTTGATGAATATTTGGTGCAGGTGGAACATGATTTTGCTGGTCTTTGTAAGCAAGTTCCGCGCGTGATTTCATCTAACTTCCTTCGTCTGGAAAATGGAGGTGCCTTCCACGATGGAGATTTGATCGTGGATGAGTTGATGCGCATTATACAGGTGAGAAAATGAGTTTCACAGTAGCAGTAAAAGAAGAAATTCTGGGTCAGCACCATCTAAGCCGACATGAACTGTCTGCCATTATCAAGATGTCTGGTAGCATCGGTCTCTCGACCTCGGGCCTAACCTTGTCTGTCGTGACAGAAAATGCCAAGCTGGCTCGTCACCTCTATGAGTCCTTTCTCCATTTTTATGAAATCAAATCGGAAATTCGCCACCACCAACGGAGCAATCTTCGCAAGAATCGAGTCTATACCGTTTTTACAGATGAAAAGGTGCAGGACTTGTTAAGTGATTTGCACTTGGCAGACTCCTTCTTTGGCCTGGAAACAGGTATTGATGAGGAGATTTTATCAGATGAGGAAGCAGGTCGTGCTTATCTTTGTGGCGCTTTCTTGGCAAATGGAAGCATTCGTGACCCTGAGTCAGGCAAGTACCAGTTGGAAATCAGTTCTGTTTATCTGGACCACGCGCAAGGGATTGCCTCTCTTCTCCAGCAGTTTTTGCTGGATGCCAAGGTGCTTGAGCGCAAGAAGGGGGCGGTGACCTATCTCCAGCGTGCCGAAGATATTATGGACTTCTTGATTGTCATCGGAGCTATGCAGGCGCGTGATGATTTTGAGCGGGTTAAGATTTTGCGAGAAACCCGTAATGACCTCAATCGAGCCAATAATGCAGAAACAGCCAATATTGCTCGGACAGTTTCTGCCAGCATGAAGACTATCAACAATATCAGTAAAATCAAAGATATCATGGGCTTAGAAAACCTGCCAGTGGATTTGCAGGAGGTAGCGCAATTGCGGATTCAGCACCCAGACTACTCTATCCAGCAGTTAGCAGATAGTCTCAGCACTTCCCTTACAAAAAGTGGTGTCAACCACAGACTCAGAAAAATCAATAAGATAGCCGATGAACTATAAAACCACGAATCGTAGGACTCGTGGTTATTTTCTTGAAGTTATAAAATAAATATGTGAGAAATATTTTAATGAAAGTCCACTTTATAATCTATGGTATACTATAGATGAGTTACACGGTCAGGTTAAAGGAGACACCATGAAAAAAACTAAAAAAAGTATGATTATTTTATTCAGTATTTTAGCAGTCATTGGAATCGCAGTAGGAGGATGTAGCATGCACCAATACCAAAAGAAACAAGAAATGATAGCCATCGCGACAAGTGACGAGGCTAGAAAGGTTTATGAAGAATATTTAAAGAAAGAAGATCCCAAAGCACTGACCGAAGACGGTATCATTAAGAGTTATGAAATTGATAAAGAAAAACTTTCCTATAATCCAATGGGAGGTTTAATGGTACGTTTATTTTTGAACGGGAAAAAAGATCTTAGGATGAATTTTAACTTAATAGATAATGGAGATGGTACCTATAGTACTGCATACTATGGATATACTGGTGACCTAAGCAGGATTTTGGAAGAAGGAAAAAATGATTAAGGACTATGTAAATGATAAAAATCTTCAAATAGCAATGACAGAGTATGACTCTGAAATGGATTTAGATCATGTTGTGAAAACTCAAAGAGGAGATCAACTTGGCACTGTCACCCAAGTCTACAACAATACTACAGGAGCGGGCGAGCAGGTTTATGCGGTTGTAAAAAATCCTAATGAAAATGCTGAGGATGTAGAGGAAAGTTATGCTATACTATGAGTAAGTTCATTTCTAATTTATTGATAGGATAGCGTAAAGGAGGAAACATGAAAACATCTAAAAAAAGTATGATTATTTTATTCAGTATTTTAGCAGTAATTGGAATTTCAATAGGAGGATGTAGCATGCACCAATACCAAAAGAAACAGGAAATGATAGCCATCGCGACAAGTGATGAGGCGAAAAAGGTTTATGAAGAATATTTAAAGAAAGAAGATCCACATGCTTTTACTGACAAAGGATTCGTACATTCTTATCAAGTGAAACAAGATTCATTAAGTTATAATCCAATGGGTGGGCTGATGGTTTCTTTAATAATCAATGATGATAATGAAATGCTTGTGGATTATAATTTGATTGAAAAGTCTGACGGAAATTATACTTCAGCATTTTATGGAAGTACACCTAAATTTTGGCAGACTCGTGATAAATATTATAAAAAAGAGGAGTGATAATTATGCTGGAAAAATATATTGACGAGCCTCATCTTCAGATAGCAATGACAGAGTACCAATCTAACATGAAAGAAAATAAATATGAGGTTAATACTCAGTATAATCAAAATGTAGGTTATGTCACCCAAGTCTACAACAATACTACAGGAGCGGGCGAGCAGGTTTATGCAGTTGTAGAAAATTCTGATGAAGAAGCTGATAAGGTACAGGAAAGTTATGCTATACTATGAGTAAGTTAGTCCCTAATTCATTGATAGGATAGCGTAAAGGAGGCACTATGAAAAAAACAAAAAAAAGCATGATTATTTTATTCAGTATTTTAGCTGTAATTGGAATAACAGTAGGAGGATGTAGCATGCACCAATACCAAAAGAAACAGGAAATGATTGCCATCGCAACAAGCGATGAGGCGAAAAAGGTTTATGAACATTTTATGAAATCAAAAGACCCCAAAGCATTCACCGATGAAGGAATTATAAAGAATTATGAGATTGATGAAAGTAGCTTAAGTTATAACCCAATGGGGGGATTAATGGTTTCAGTGGTTATCAACAAAGATAATGAATTAAATATAAATTATAATTTGATTGAAAACAAAGATGGCTCATACCATTCAGCATATTATTCTACTTCACCAAGATTATCCAAACTTTTGAAAGGGAATAATGAATGACACAAAATTATGTTAAAGAAGATAACCTTCAAACCGCAATGGCAGAGTATCAGGATAATATGGGTGAGAGAAGAACTTTATATGACCAATATGAAATAGAACTTGGCACTGTCACCCAAGTTTACAACAATACTACAGGAGCGGGCGAGCAGGTTTATGCGGTTGTAAAAAATCCCAATGAAAAAGCTGAGGATGTACAGGAAGTAACGGTTCTCTTTCGTGGTTCTACGGGTCCAGATCATATTTTGAATGAAGCACCAGATGTCTGGAATGACTGGGCTGAAAATGATGCAGTTATAGCCAAGAGAATTGTAATGCAAAGCAATCCCAGCGACCGAGACAATTCTACCGAGCAGCTAAAGGCTTCTGCCAGAGCTTTAAAAGATATCATGGAAAAATATCCTAATGCCAAGATTAATATCTATGGGCATTCACTTGGATCTATGGATGCTCAGTATGCCATGGCTGCCCTTGAAGCGTCCCAAATCGAACGAATCCAACAGGCTTATATCTACAACGGGCCTGATATCTATCGAATCCTTAGCCCTGAACAGAGGAAAATTGTTGATCAGATTAAAGGACGTATCTACAACTATGCTGACCCTAAAGATAAGATTAGCATGGTTGGAAGAGATCCTGCCAAGGGCAGTATCGGGTCTGTAGGTATGGTTTATTATGTAGATAGTGAACAAGAGGATTTTGTAAATCAGCATATGACCTATGGTTATCGCTTGGATAAGAATGGGAAAATAAAAATTCTCTCCAATACTAGTACAGTCGCATATAACGACTTCCTGATTAAAATGGAAGGGTATAAAACACTTAAAAATATATTGTCTTCTGATGGATATACAGCAGGGGAACAACTCTTTCTGGATTCTGAGCAAGCTAAGATTGCAGCTTCGGGTATTTGCCGTATCGTCACAGAGGAGATGGATATTATTAAAAATATCTATAATAGAGGAATTCAAGACGCAAGTGAAGTATTTGCATCTTGCAGTAATGTCCCTTGGGGATTTATCCTTAGTTCATATGAAACAGAGGTTGCCTATTCCGAAGGAGGCTTGAACTATGAAACAACTATTGGTATCATTCAGAATCGATTTCATCCTGTTGTAGATAAGGTAAAACAACTAGAAAAAGATTTTACAGACTTGGAAAAGCAAATCCAAAACGGAATTCAGAAGAAATTAGATGAAGATAGGGAATTAGCTAGTAAATTTAGCCAGTGGGAGAGTTTGTTATGATTCAGGATGACATCTGGAAAAAGCGCCAGCGTTTAGAAGAATGTGAGGATAACTATCGACGTTCTTGTAAAAAAATCGAAAATCAGTATGAGGAAGCCAACTATAAATTTCAACAATTGCGGCATATGATTGATGAGAAGCATCGAATCATTTCCCATTCCTTAGACCAGTTAGGTGGAGATACAACCGAATGGCGTTATCAGTCCAATCAACTCGCATCCAACTTTAGTCAGCAAATCGAGATGGCATATCGAAATAGACAAGGGCAACTCGAACAAGAAGAGATGAAGCTAGAGCAAGAATACAAACGACAATACCGTCTTTTAGAAGATGGGCTTGCCAGAGCCCAGGAACAGCAACGGCGCTTAGAAGAACGAGGTAAAAAGTAATGGCGAATGTATTTGATTATATTAATGATTTTTTCGCGGGAGGAGAGGAGGCACTAAGAAATATTGAAAAAGAGTTGGAACGATCATTTATAAAAAACATCTTGGCTCCAGCAAAAAAAGCTCGTATTTCCACTATAGAAAAAGATACAGAAAAATATATGAAAATTTCTCTATTAAGTGCTCAAGAAAGTTTGAAAGAAGTTTCGAAAAATATTGATAGTTCGATGAAGGGAGAATTTTCTACAAAAGTAGTTGAAACTATAGAAACGAAAAGTAAAGAATATCCAAATGCTTTAAATGGTACAAAGTAAAACTCCAGTTATAGCCGATGAACTATAAAACCACGAATCGTAGGACTCGTGGTTCTTTTCTTATAAACTTGTTGAGTGTTTGGGTTGTACTTTTTGGTCAGGGTCGATGTAGTTGATGGCGTTGTTAACAGCGGTTGGTGCTTCTCCGAGGCCTGTGGCAATCAAATCAATCTTTCCTTCGTAGTAGCAGCAGTCACCGATAGCATAGATACCTGCTTGGCTGGATTCCTGTTTGCTGTTGACGATAATCTTGTGGCGGTTGAGGTCCAGACCCCAGTTTTTAAGGTTACCGACAGAAGATTTGAAACCATAGTTGACAAAGAGGTGGTCTAGGTCAATCGTTTCGGTTTCATCAGATTTGACTTTTGTGATTTCAAGTTTATCGAGCGTTTTTCCATCTCCAAGGAGTTGGCTAGGGACGAATGGTGTCTTGATGCTCACAGATGATTCCTGTAAGGCTTGAACACTGTGCTCCAAGGCGCGAAAATTATCTCTGCGGTGAACAAGGGTAGTTGGTGCAATTTTTTCAAAAGCCAAAGCCCAATCCACAGCTGAGTCTCCCCCACCAAGAATCGTCACTTTCTTACCAGCATATTGCTGGATGTTGGAAACGTGGTAGTGGATATTTTCATATCCTTCAACGCCTTCTAGTTCCAGAGGACGTGGTTTGAAGGCACCGCCACCCATAGCGATGATAACTGTTTTAGACAAGTGACTTCCTTTAGAGGTTGTAATGGTAAAGCCATCTTCTTGTTTTTCAATCTCAAGAACCGTTTCATTGAGATGAATAGGGGTATCAAACCCGTTTAGTTGTTCAATCAAGCGGTTAGTCAACTCTTCTCCAGTCAGGTTTGGGAATCCTGGAACATCGAGGATTTCCTTTTCAGGATAGAGAATAGCTGGCTGTCCACCTAGTTGAGGAAGGGAATCGATGATTTGGACCTTGGCTTGGCGTAGATGGGCATAGAAGGCTGCAAAAAGACCGACAGGACCACCACCTACAATGGTAATATCATAGAGTTGAGACATGGTTTCTCCTTTGTTTTTCTAGTCATACTCTTCGAAAATCAAATTCAAACCACGTCAGCGTCGCCTTACCGTACTCAAGTACAGCCTGCGGCTAACTTCCTAGTTTGCTCTTTGATTTTCATTGAGTATCAGTTTATTTTATCATATTTTTCCTTAATTTAAAATGAAGTAGGATAGGGAAAAAAATGCCAGAAAAATGGTATAATAGAAAGGAACGTGTTTGGACAGAGAGGAGACAGCAGATGAACTTTCAACAATTATCCAATCTGCAATATTGGACTAGCTTGTTTTCTAGTCCTTGGAGTATTGCCATCAATGTGTTTGATATTTTGATTGTGGCCTATATTTTATATCGTTTTACAAAAGCGATAGCTGGCACCAAGATTATGATTTTGGTGCGTGGGGTCGTGATCTTTGTATTAGCCCAGGTTGTGGCCAATATCCTTGATTTAACAACGATTTCTTGGTTGATTAATCAGATTATCACCTATGGGGTTATTGCTGCGGTTGTTATCTTCTCTCCAGAGATTCGGACTGGTTTGGAACGCTTGGGAAGGGCGACAGATTTCTTTTCTACTGCTCAAATTAGTGCAGAGGAGCAAATGATTCGTGCCTTTGTCAAGTCGGTTGAATATATGAGTCCTCGTAAGATTGGTGCTCTGGTTGCCATCCAACGAGTTCGGACCTTACAAGAATACATTGCGACAGGGATTCCTTTGGATGCCAATATTTCAGCTGAACTCCTTATTAATATCTTTATCCCCAACACTCCCCTACACGATGGTGCTGTGATTATCAGAGAAAATCGAATAGCAGTAACCTCTGCCTATCTTCCCTTGACAGAAAGCACAGGGATTTCCAAGGAATTTGGGACCAGACACCGGGCGGCTATCGGTTTGTCAGAAGTATCCGATGCCTTGACCTTCATCGTCTCAGAGGAAACAGGAGGCATTTCTATTACCTATAACGGTGTTTTCAAGCACGACTTGACGATTGAAGAATTTGAAGCAGAGCTACGAGCAATTCTTTTGCCAGCTGTTGAGGAAAAAGTCAGTTTCAAGGACCGTTTGCTAGGAGGTTGGAAATATGAGAAAAAATAGTCTATATATCATTTCATCTCTCTTTTTTGCTTGTGTCTTATTCATTTATGCAACGTCAACCAACTTTCAAAATAGCAATACCGCAAGGCAGGTCAAATCAGAAACCTACACCAATACGATAACGAACGTTCCTATCGATATTCACTATGATAATGACCAGTATTTCATTAGTGGATTTGCATCAGAAGTTTCAGTGATATTAACCGGAGCTAATCGTGTGACCTTGGCCAGCGAAATGCAGGAGAGCACTCGTAAGTTTAAGGTCACAGCGGATTTGACGGATGCCAGTGTTGGAACGATTGAAGTTCCCTTGAATATTGAAAATCTTCCAAGCGGATTGACCGCTGTGGCAACGCCTCAAAAGATTACAGTGAAAGTTGGGAAGAAGGTTAAGCGAGATGGGATGATTGTTGTGCCACAAGTTGACCAAAGCCAGATTGATTCCAAGCTACAAATTGATAGTGTAACCGTGTCAAACGAACGAGTTTCTGTCACAACTGACCAAGAAACATTAGCTAAAATCGATCGTATTATTGCGCTTTTACCAACCAGCGAACGCATAACCGGTAATTACAGTGGTTCAGTACCTTTGCAGGCAATCGATCGCAATGGTGTTGTCTTACCGGCAGTTATTACTCCGTTCGACACAACAATGAAGGTGACTACAAAACCAGTAGCACCAAGTTCAAGCACATCAAATTCAACTACAAGTAGTTCGTCGGAGACGTCTTCGTCAACGAAAGCAACTAGTTCAAAAACGAATTAAAAATAGAAAAAGGATTTTATAAAAATGGGTAAATATTTTGGGACTGATGGAGTCCGTGGAGAAGCTAATGTAGAATTAACGCCAGAATTGGCCTTTAAACTAGGACGTTTTGGAGGCTATGTTCTTAGCCAACATGAAACGGAAGCGCCGAAAGTTTTTGTAGGACGTGACACACGTATTTCTGGGGAAATGCTAGAATCTGCCTTGGTGGCAGGTCTCCTCTCTGTAGGGATTCACGTCTACAAACTTGGTGTCCTTGCAACACCAGCAGTAGCTTACTTGGTAAAAACTGAGGGAGCCAGTGCAGGTGTCATGATTTCTGCTAGCCACAACCCAGCCCTTGATAATGGGATTAAGTTCTTTGGTGGTGATGGTTTCAAACTAGATGATGAAAAAGAAGCAGAAATTGAAGCCTTGCTAGATGCTGCGGAAGACACTCTTCCTCGTCCAAGTGCTGAAGGCTTGGGAACCTTGGTAGATTATCCAGAAGGTTTGCGTAAGTATGAAGGATATCTTGTTTCAACTGGAACTCCTCTTGATGGAATGAAGGTTGCCTTGGATACAGCCAATGGTGCAGCTTCTACAAGTGCCCGTCAAATCTTTGCAGACCTTGGTGCTCAATTAACGGTTATCGGGGAAACACCAGATGGTCTTAACATCAACCTTAATGTTGGTTCAACCCACCCAGAAACCCTTCAAGAAGTGGTCAAAGAAAGCGGCTCAGCTATTGGTTTGGCCTTTGACGGAGATAGTGACCGCTTGATTGCTGTTGATGAAAATGGTGATATCGTTGATGGTGACAAGATTATGTACATCATCGGGAAATATCTTTCTGAAAAAGGACAATTGGCTCAAAATACAATCGTGACAACTGTTATGTCCAACCTTGGTTTCCACAAGGCCTTGGACCGTGAAGGTATTAACAAGGCAGTCACTGCAGTTGGCGATCGTTACGTTGTTGAAGAAATGCGAAAATCAGGCTACAACCTTGGTGGTGAACAGTCTGGTCACGTCATCTTGATGGATTACAATACAACAGGTGATGGCCAATTATCTGCTGTCCAATTGACTAAAATCATGAAGGAAACTGGTAAGAGTTTGTCAGAGTTGGCAGTAGAAGTAACCATCTATCCACAAAAATTAGTCAATATCCGAGTGGAAAATGCCATGAAGGAAAAGGCTATGGAAGTGCCAGCTATTAAGGCTATCATCGAGAAGATGGAAGAAGAAATGGCAGGGAATGGCCGTATCCTAGTACGCCCAAGTGGAACAGAGCCCCTCTTGCGTGTTATGGCAGAAGCGCCTACAACAGAAGAAGTGGACTACTATGTTGATACCATCGCAGACGTAGTTCGAGCTGAAATCGGGATTGACTAAATCCTAGAAAACTAGATGAAAATAAAAAATTATGGTACAATAGCTTATAATATTGTAGCCAAGGGAGAAAGACATGAATCTTAAACGTGAACAAGAATTTGTTAGTCAGTATCATTTTGATGCGCGTAATTTTGAATGGGAAAATGAAAATGGAGCTCCTGAAACTAAGGTGGATGTGAACTTCCAATTACTCCAACATGACCAAGAAAATCAAGTGACTTCTTTAGTGGTTGTCTTAAGTTTTATGATTGTCTTTGACAAATTTGTTATCAGTGGAACCATTTCACAGGTGAACCATATCGATGGTCGTATTGTTAACGAACCAAGTGAATTGAACCAAGAAGAAGTGGAAACCTTGGCTCGTCCATGTTTGAACATGCTCAACCGTTTGACTTACGAAGTAACTGAAATTGCATTAGACTTACCAGGAATCAATTTGGAGTTCTAATATGAAATTAGCTGTTATCACAGATTCCTCTGCCTATCTCAGTGCAGAGGCCTTGCAAAGAGAAGATTTATATGTCTTGGATATTCCTGTCAATATTGATGGTGAGGAGTATGTCGAAGGTATTAATCTGACTGCTGAGGAATTTTACCAAAAAATGGCTCAGGCTTCTGAATTGCCTAAGACCAGTCAACCAAGTATTGCCAAGTTAGATGAGATTCTAACTTCGCTCAAAGAACAAGGTTATACACATGCTTTGGGGCTTTTCCTATCTTCTGGAATTTCAGGTTTTTACCAAAATATCCAGTACATGGTCGATGACTATGAGGGCTTAACCATTGCCTTCCCAGACACTTTGATTACAAGTGCTCCTTTGGGTATCATGGTTGAAAGTGTCTTTAACTGGCGAGACCAGGGCGATGATTTTGCTATCATTCAGGATAAGCTAGCTATTCAGATTAGTCATACATCTGCTTTCATCATGGTGGATGACTTGGACCATTTGGTTAAAGGGGGACGCCTTTCAAATGGAGCTGCGATTTTGGGCAATCTGCTAAGCATTAAGCCAATCCTCTATTTCAATGATCAAGGTGTGATTGAAGTGTACGAAAAAGTTCGTACTGAAAAGAAAGCAGCCAAGCGTTTAATTGAGATTATCAAGGAAGCCACAGCTTCAGGCAAATACCGTATCATTGTCATTCACGGAAATGCTCCTGAAAAGGCTGAAGAATTGCGTCAGCACTTACTTGAATCTGGAGTGGGTACAGATATTTCACTTGCTACATTTGGTAGTGTCATTGGAACACACCTAGGAGCAGGAAGCATTGCTTTAGGTTATATTCCAGTGATTTAGTTGGTGCTTTTGAGCTAGTTAAGAAATCTTGTATCTTAGAGATTGAACACGGACCACCTGCCTCTTGAAAAAAGATGACTGTTTTTCCTTTCGTGGAAAGTCAGCGCCATTCCCTATTTTTCATGGGCAGCTAAGGTCCTTTGTATCTTGATAATTGAACACGCCTGGAACCCTGTGTGAAAAAGATAGTTCTTCCAAGGAGTATCTACTCCTTGATCAGAACTCCTATTTTCACTTTGTGTTCTTGCAGGCTTTGTATCTTAGAAATTGAACACGGACTACCTGCCTCTTGAAAAAAGATGCCTGTCTTGCCTTTCATGGAAAGTCAGCGTCATTCCCTATTTTTCAAGGGCAGCTAACGTCCTTTGTATCTTAGTCAGGAGTAGAGATGAGTATTCGAGTAATTATTGCTGGTTTTAAGGGAAAGATGGGCCAGGCTGCTTGTCAGATGGTCTTGGCTGATCCAGACTTGGACTTGGTAGCAGTTTTGGGTCCTTTTGAGTCTGAGTCAGAATGGCAGGGTATTCCTGTTTTCAAGGATAAGGCTGATTTAGCAGGCTTTGAAGCGGATGTCTGGGTAGATTTTACTACTCCAACTGTTGCCTACGAAAATACACATTTTGCTCTTGAAAATGGCTTTGCTCCAGTAGTTGGAACAACAGGTTTCACAAGTGAAGAAATTGCAGAGCTAAAAGCATTTTCTCGTGAACAAAATTTGGGTGGCCTGATCGCTCCTAACTTTGCCTTGGGTGCTGTTTTACTCATGCAATTTGCAAGGCAGGCTGCCAAATATTTCCCAAATGTGGAGATTATCGAGCTCCATCATGACAAGAAAAAGGATGCTCCGAGTGGAACAGCTATTAAAACAGCTGAGTTGATGGCAGAAGTTCGAGAGTCTATTCAGCAAGGTGCAACAGATGAGGAAGAACTCATTGCAGGTGCTCGTGGTGCTGACTTTGATGGCATGCGGATTCACTCAGTTCGTTTACCAGGCTTGGTAGCACATCAGGAAGTCATCTTTGGCAATCAGGGAGAAGGATTGACCCTCCGTCATGACTCCTATGATCGTAGCTCCTTCATGACAGGGGTGAATTTGGGAATTAAAGAAGTTGTCAAGTGTCATGAGCTTGTTTATGGATTAGAACACTTATTATGAGATTAACGCAAATGCCTTCTGAATTTCAGAAGGCTTTACCAGTATTAGAAAAAATTAAAGAAGCAGGTTTTGAGGCCTATTTTGTTGGGGGTTCTGTTCGAGATGCCCTCCTCAATCGTCCTATCCATGATGTGGATATTGCGACGTCTTCTTATCCAGAAGAAACCAAGCAGATTTTTCCGCGAACAGCCGATATCGGAATCGAGCATGGAACTGTCTTGGTCTTAGATGGGGACGAGGAGTATGAGGTGACTACTTTTCGGACAGAAGATGTCTATGTGGACTATCGCAGACCCAGTGCGGTTTCCTTTGTTCGCTCGTTAGAAGAAGACCTCAAGCGCCGTGATTTTACAGTCAATGCCTTTGCCTTGGACGAGACAGGAGAAATCATTGACTTGTTTCATGGTTTAGAGGATTTGGAAAAGCAAGTCTTACGAGCAGTTGGAGTGGCAAGTGAGCGTTTCAACGAAGATGCTTTGCGGATTATGCGTGGTTTTCGTTTTCAGGCCAGTCTTGGCTTTGAGCTTGAGTCAGAAACCTTTAAAGCTATGAAGACCTTGACGCCACTTTTGGAGAAAATTTCTGTAGAGCGTACCTTCGTTGAGTTTGATAAACTCTTGCTGGCTCCATTTTGGAGAAGGGGCTTGGCTTCCATGATTGAGAGTCAAGCTTATGATTATCTCCCTGATATGGAATCTAGCCAGGACAAGCTTAACAGACTGTTTGATTTAGAGACTGATTTCACCTTTGAATCTTCAGAGCAAGCCTGGGCGGCTCTACTGTGGGCTTTGGAGATTGAAAATGCGCAGCCATTTTTGAAGGCTTGGAAGACCTCACGTCAATTTGCCAAGCAGGTACAAGATTTGCTGACTATTTTGGCTTTGCGTGAAAAGGGAGAATTGAGCAAGCGCGATTGTTATCGCTTTGACTTGGATTTACTTTTACAGGCTGAAAATCTTCGACAGGCTCAAGGAAAAGAAGTCAACCTACAAGCTATCACAGAAACTTACCATAGTTTGACCATTCATGATAAGAAAGAAATCCAAATCAACGGTGGTATTTTGATCAAGGAATATGGTTATCAGCCGGGCCCAGACTTGGGAGATATTTTAACAGAGATTGAATATGCCATTGTCGATGGAGAATTGAAAAATGACCGTCAAGCCATCCATGCTTATCTAAGGGAGAAAAAATGAGTGATTTTATCGTTGAAAAACTAAGTAAATCCGTTGGTGACAAGACCGTTTTTAAGGATATTTCCTTTATTATCCATGACCTAGATAGAATTGGTCTGATTGGTGTCAATGGAACGGGCAAGACCACCCTTTTGGACGTCCTTTCTGGTGTTTCTGGATTTGATGGGGATGTCAGTCCCTTTTCAGCTAAGAATGATTACCAGATTGGTTACTTGACCCAAGATCCTGATTTTGATGATAGCAAGACAGTCTTGGATACGGTTCTCTCCAGCGACCTCAAGGAAATCCAGCTCATTCGTGAGTATGAATTGATCATGCTCAACTATAATGAGGACAAACAGGCGCGTTTGGAACGTGTCATGGCTGAAATGGATTCTCTCCAAGCTTGGGAAATTGAGAGTCAGGTCAAGACGGTTCTCAGCAAGCTGGGGATTCAGGACTTATCTACTCCTGTTGGGGAATTGTCAGGTGGTCTGAGAAGACGGGTTCAGTTGGCGCAAGTCTTACTTGGTAATCACGACCTTTTGCTTTTGGATGAGCCGACCAACCATCTGGACATTGCGACTATTGAGTGGCTGACCCTCTTTTTAAAAAATTCCAAGAAGACCGTCCTTTTTATCACCCACGATCGTTATTTCCTAGACGCTTTGTCAACACGTATTTTCGAGTTGGATCGCGCAGGTTTGACCGAGTACCAGGGAAATTACCAGGACTATGTTCGCCTAAAGGCGGAACAGGATGAGCGCGACGCGGCTCTACTTCATAAAAAGGAACAACTTTATAAGCAAGAATTGGCCTGGATGCGCAGACAACCGCAGGCGCGTGCGACCAAGCAGCAGGCTCGTATCAATCGTTTCCATGACTTGAAGAAAGAAGTTTCAGGTGGTGCTGCTGAGACAGACTTGACCATGAACTTTGAAACCAGTCGGATTGGGAAGAAAGTCATCGAGTTTCAGGATGTTTGCTTTGCTTATGATGACAAGATAATTTTGCAAGATTTTAATCTCTTGGTGCAGGCTAAAGATCGTATTGGAATCGTTGGGGACAACGGTGTTGGGAAATCAACTCTCCTTAACTTGATTGCAGGCATTCTTGAGCCGACAGCAGGACAAGTTGTGATTGGGGAAACTGTTCGTATCGCCTATTTCTCTCAGCAAATTGAGGGCTTGGATGAAAGCAAGCGAGTGATCAATTACTTGCAGGAAGTGGCAGAAGAGGTCAAGACCAGCGGTGGTTCTACGACTTCTATTGCAGAGCTGCTGGAGCAGTTTCTTTTCCCACGTTCGACGCATGGAACCTTGATTGAGAAATTGTCTGGGGGAGAGAAAAAACGTCTTTATCTCCTCAAACTGCTCTTGGAAAAACCAAATGTTCTTCTCTTGGACGAACCGACAAATGATCTAGATATTGCGACCTTGACAGTTTTGGAGAATTTCTTGCAAGGCTTTGCTGGTCCAGTTTTGACTGTTAGTCACGACCGCTATTTCTTGGATAAGGTAGCGACCAAGATTCTGGCTTTTGAAGATGGCAAGATTCGTCCATTCTTTGGTCATTATACCGACTACCTAGATGAAAAAGCCTTTGAAACAGAGATGGCCAATCAAGTACAAAAGGCTGAAAAGGAGAAAGTGGTCAAGTTTCGTGAAGACAAGAAACGCATGACCTATCAAGAAAAGCAGGAGTGGGCAAGCATTGAAGGCGATATTGAAGCCTTGGAAAATCGTATCGCTGCTATTGAAGAGGAGATGCAGGCCAACGGCTCTGATTTTAGCAAACTAGCTACTCTTCAAAAAGAACTGGATGAGAAAAACGAAGCACTCCTTGAAAAATACGACCGCTATGAATATCTAAGTGACTTTGATAGCTAGAAGAATAGAAAAATCCCGTCTCATGACAGGATTTCTCTATTCTTTTTTGGTTTCTTGATGAAAGACATTTTGCCAAGTTTCGTGGCGACGCCAGATACTGGTATGGACGATACCTTCTAACTCATAGCAGATGAGTTTTGTTTTCTGACTGATAGAAGTGATTTGGATGTCCTTGATAGCAGAATTCAACTCTTTTTCGGCTTTATAGGTCTCTTTATCCATCTGTTCTCCATCTTGACGAATATAGACAAAATCATCAGCCAAGAGTTCTTCCAGTTGATTTCCCTGGTCAATCAATTGTTCGCGCATGAGTAATTTTTTATAGACATTGTCTAAAATCTCATCCTCAGGTATAGGTGCTGGCTCGATATGGACATCGGTATCAAAGACCCCAAAACGCTCTTCCAACATAGACTCGACTTGATCCGCAATCTCGTGGCTCTCATAAACCGACAAGTCAGGATTCATCTCCAGCGTGATATCTAGGTAAATGTTGCTACCGTAAGTGCGACCTCTTTGGGACTTAACCTTACTGATTTTGGGAATTTCCATGATAGCCTTTTGATAGTCCTCAAGCAGACGGTCGTCGAAACCATCTGAAAGACTAAAAGAAGACTCGATGAAGATATCATAGGCAGTTTTCAAGATAAAGAAAGTGATGATGATAGCGACCAGTTTATCCACAATGGGATAATTGAAACTGCTGGCCAGGATGGCAATGGTAGTACCAAGTGAGGTAACAGCATCAGAAAGATTGTCCTGGGCGGCAGCCTTGAGTGCCTTGGAGTTGGATTTCTTACTGAGGCGAGTATTGTAGAGATAAACTAGAAACATAATCGCTGCAGAAATGATTCCTAGAGTTGCACCCAGAGGGTCAATGACTGTTTCTTCACGACTGAGAATCTTTTGAATGGTATCCCTTAGAACATCAAAGCCAACATAGAACATGATAATAGAAGTGACCAAGCTAGCCAAATCTTCAATCTTCCAGTGGCCAAAACGGTGGTCTCGGTCAGCAGGCTGGCGCGCCATCCGAATGCCTATCAAGAGGGCAACATTTCCAATGATGTCCGACACGTTGTTAAAACCATCGGCCACCAAACTGGATGAATGGAGGAGGTGCCCAGTTGCTAATTTGGCTGCAGACAAGATCAAATAGGTCGAAATACTGATAATGGCCCCACGCTCAGCTAACTTGAGATTTGAGATAGATTGCTTCATTCAACTTCCTTTCTAGTCACATAGCATTCTACCATTATACTGGTTTTCAAGGGAAAATTCAAATAAGTCATTTTTTACTCTTTGAAAACTTTTCAAAATTTGGTATAATAGTACTACTCAAGGGAGTAGCTGGCAGAAACCTGTGATAGTGTCGTCATTCCGAATTTTATACTGAAAAGTATGCTTTCCGGCACTATCTTAAACAGCGAGACTTGTTATGATTAACAGGTTTCTTTTTGTTTGTCGTGAAAAGATACGATGGGAAAAGAGAGTCTGTTTTGCACACAATGTCAAGGAGGAGACACATGTCAAAAGAACAAAAACGCCAAGCGTTTTACACTCAGAGTCCTGAAGAGGTCTTGAAGGCTGTGGATGCGACCGAGAAAGGTTTGTCATCAAGTGAGGCAGAAAAACGCCTTGCCGAATTTGGCCACAATGAACTCGAAGAAGGCGAGAAACGATCAATACTGGTCAAGTTCATCGAGCAATTTAAGGATTTGATGATTATTATCCTAGTTGCGGCAGCAATCTTGTCAGTCGTGACTTCTGGTGGGGAAGATATCGCAGATGCCATTATCATCCTAGCTGTGGTTATCATCAACGCTGCCTTTGGTGTTTACCAAGAAGGAAAAGCAGAAGAAGCCATCGAAGCCCTCAAATCTATGTCAAGTCCAGCTGCCCGCGTTCTTCGCGATGGTCACATGGCGGAGATTGACTCTAAAGAATTGGTACCTGGAGATATCGTTGCCCTCGAAGCAGGTGATGTAGTGCCAGCAGACCTACGTTTACTAGAAGCCAACTCTCTTAAAATTGAAGAAGCAGCTCTTACAGGTGAGTCTGTGCCAGTCGAAAAAGACTTGACAGTTGAACTTGCTGCAGATGCTGGTATTGGTGACCGTGTCAATATGGCCTTCCAAAACTCAAATGTGACTTATGGTCGTGGTCTTGGTGTTGTTATCAATACAGGGATGTACACTGAAGTTGGTCACATCGCAGGTATGCTCCAAGATGCGGATGAGACGGATACACCACTTAAACAAAACTTGAATAACCTTTCTAAGGTCTTGACCTATGCTATCTTGGTCATTGCCCTTGTTACTTTTGTAGTGGGTGTCTTCATTCAAGGGAAAAATCCACTTGGTGAGTTGATGACCTCTGTTGCGCTTGCCGTTGCAGCCATCCCAGAAGGACTTCCTGCTATCGTGACCATCGTTCTTGCCCTTGGTACTCAAGTTTTGGCCAAACGAAACTCTATCGTTCGTAAGTTGCCAGCTGTAGAAACGCTTGGTTCAACTGAAATCATCGCTTCTGATAAGACTGGTACGCTTACCATGAACAAGATGACCGTCGAAAAAGTCTTCTATGATGCAGTCCTACATGACTCTGCTGATGACATTGAACTCGGCTTGGACATGCCTCTTCTTCGTTCTGTAGTTTTGGCTAATGATACCAAGATTGATGCAGAAGGAAACCTGATCGGAGATCCAACCGAAACAGCCTTTATCCAATATGCCTTGGACAAGGGCTACGATGTGAAAGGATTTTTAGAGAAATATCCTCGTGTGGCTGAGTTGCCATTTGACTCTGACCGTAAGCTCATGTCAACGGTTCACCCATTGCCAGATGGTAAATTCCTTGTAGCGGTCAAGGGTGCCCCAGACCAACTTTTGAAACGTTGTGTTCTTCGTGATAAAGCTGGGGATATTGCTCCGATTGATGAGAAGGTTACAAACCTCATTCACACAAACAACTCTGAAATGGCTCACCAAGCCTTGCGTGTCCTCGCAGGTGCTTATAAGATTATTGACAGCATTCCAGAAAACCTGACTTCTGAAGAGCTTGAAAATGATTTAATCTTTACTGGTTTGATTGGAATGATTGACCCTGAACGTCCTGAGGCAGCTGAGGCTGTTCGTGTGGCTAAGGAAGCTGGAATCCGTCCAATCATGATTACAGGTGACCACCAAGATACTGCAGAAGCTATTGCCAAACGTTTGGGAATCATCGATGCAAATGATACAGAAGGCCATGTTTTAACTGGTGCTGAACTCAACGAACTATCTGATGAAGACTTTGAAAAAGTTGTTGGTCAATACTCTGTTTATGCCCGTGTGTCTCCAGAACACAAGGTTCGTATCGTGAAGGCTTGGCAAAAACAAGGTAAAGTCGTTGCCATGACAGGTGATGGTGTCAATGATGCGCCAGCTCTGAAAACAGCAGATATCGGTATCGGTATGGGAATCACTGGTACAGAGGTTTCTAAGGGGGCTTCTGACATGATTCTTGCAGATGATAACTTTGCGACTATTATTGTTGCAGTTGAAGAAGGACGTAAGGTCTTCTCAAACATTCAAAAGACTATCCAGTACCTACTTTCTGCCAATACTGCTGAAGTATTAACCATCTTCCTATCAACCTTGTTTGGTTGGGATGTCTTGCAGCCAGTTCATCTTTTGTGGATTAACTTGGTAACCGATACCTTCCCAGCTATCGCTCTAGGTGTTGAGCCAGCTGAGCCAGGTGTCATGAACCATAAACCACGTGGACGCAAGGCAAGCTTCTTCTCAGGTGGTGTTTTGAGTTCTATTATCTATCAAGGTGTACTCCAAGCAGCTATTGTTATGAGTGTTTATGGTCTTGCCCTTCTTTACCCAGTTCACGTGGGTGACAATCATGCCATTCATGCAGATGCCCTAACTATGGCCTTTGCAACCCTTGGTTTGATTCAGCTCTTCCATGCCTACAATGTCAAGTCTGTTTACCAATCCATCTTGACAGTTGGCCCATTCAAGTCTAAGACCTTCAACTGGTCCATCTTGGTATCCTTCATCCTTCTCATGGCAACAATTGTCGTAGAACCGCTTGAGGGAATCTTCCACGTAACCAAACTAGACTTGTCACAATGGGGAATCGTTATGGGCGGAAGCTTCTCAATGATTATTATTGTCGAAATCGTTAAATTTATCCAACGCAAACTCGGTTTTGACAAGAATGCGATTTAAAAAAAAAGTCATCTTCGGATGGCTTTTTGCTACAGTTGAGGGAAAGGGCTTGCAGTTGCCGTCTTTTGTGCTATAATTGCTATAATATAGTAAAAAACAAGAGGAGTGTGAGGAAGTGGAAAAGAAAATTGTGAAGGATATCTTGTTTTTATCTCAGGTATCTCAGCCAGCAAGTCAGGAAGACCTTTATCTTGCCAGAGATTTGCAGGATACACTCTTAGCAAATCGTGAGACTTGTGTCGGTCTGGCTGCCAATATGATTGGGGTGCAGAAGCGCGTGATTATCTTTAATCTTGGTTTGGTTCCTGTGGTCATGTTTAATCCAGTGCTCCTGTCCTCTGAAGGAGCTTATGAGACAGAAGAAGGCTGTTTGTCCTTGACAGGTGTGAGACCTACTAAGCGTTATGAAACCATAAGGGTTGCCTATCGTGACAGCAAGTGGCAGGAACAGACCATTACCTTGACAGGCTTCCCAGCCCAGATTTGCCAGCATGAACTGGATCACTTGGAAGGACGAATCATTTAGGAGGAAAGCAAATGAAACGAATAGTCTTTGAACTTATTTTTATCGCAACGACCTGGTATATCTTTTTACCGCCTCTTAACCTGACCAGCTGGGAATTTCTCTTTTTCCTCTGTGGGCATTTGCTGGTTGTAGCAATCTTATTTGGTTTTGGCAAGGGGATAAACCTTGTCAAAACGGTTCATGTGCGCCACGGCAAGGCGGAAGCTGCCTTAAATCTTGAGGGTTTCAAAATCAATCGGTTAGGGAAAATCCTTTTAGCTTCTATTGGAGGAATTCTTCTCTTAGCAGCCTTGGTTTCCTTGGTAACTTCTAGCATTTTTCAGGCTAAAAATTATGCCAATGTAGTCACAGTTACGGAAAAAGACTTTACTGAATTTCCTAAGACTGATACCAGTAAGGTTCCTATCTTAGATAGAAGTACCGCTGAAAAAATTGGTGACCGCTACTTGGGTTCCCTAACAGATAAGGTGTCGCAGTACGTAGCGGCAGACACCTATACCCAATTGACGATTGATGGGAAACCTTATCGGGTTACACCACTAGAATACGCAGAACCTATCAAATGGTTTAACAATCAAGCTAAGGGAATCGGTGAGTATATCAAGGTGGACATGGTAACTGGAAATGCCAACTTGGTGGACTTGAAGACGCCAATCAAATATTCTGACTCGGAGTATTTTAACCGTGATGTCAAGCGTCACCTGCGCTTGAAGTACCCAACCAAGATCTTCAAAACTCCATCTTTCGAGGTGGACGATGAGGGTAATCCTTTCTATGTAGCAACGGTTTACCAAAAGCAATTTGGACTTGCGGTTCCCCGTCCTGTTTCAGTCATTATCTTGGATGCCACAAATGGAGAAACCAAGGAATACAGCTTGGCAGATGTTCCAGAATGGGTGGACAGGGTCTATCCAGCTGAGGAAACCATCGAGCAAATCAACTACAATGGTAAGTACAAGGATGGTTTCTGGAATGCTATGATTTCCAAGAAAAATGTGACCCAGACTACCAAGGGTTATAATTACTTGTCTATCGGCAATGACATTTATCTCTACACAGGTGTGACGTCGGCCAATGCAGATGAAAGTAATCTTGGTTTCATCCTTGAAAATATGCGAACAGGAGAAATCACGAAGTATAGCTTGGCTTCTGCGACCGAAGAATCAGCCCGTGAATCAGCCGAAGGTGCTGTCCAAGAGAAATCCTACAAGGCAACCTTCCCAATCCTCATCAACCTCAATGACAAGCCTCTCTACATCATGGGCTTGAAGGACAATGCTGGCCTTGTCAAAGAGTATGCTCTGGTAGACGCAGTTGAGTACCAAAATGTTATCGTAGCCACGACAGTGGAAGAGCTGCTCAGCAAGTATGCCAATAAAAACGACCTTGAGATTGATAATGCAACAACTGAAAGCATCAAGGGTGTGGTAGCAGACCTCAAATCAGCTGTTATCAAGGGAGATACCGTCTACTTCTTTAAAGTTGATGGCAAGATTTACAAGGTTAAGGCCTCAGTATCAGATGACCTGCCTTACCTTGAAAATGGTAAAAACTTTGAAGGTCAAGTAGGAAAAGACAACTATCTCAAGACCTTTAAAGTACAGTAATACTCTTCGAAAATCAAATTCAAACCACGTCAACGTCGCCTTGCCGTACTCAAGTACAGCCTGCGGCTAGTTTCCTAGTTTGCTCTTTGATTTTCATTGAGTATAAAAAAGGTTTATTTAAGAAATATATATTATAATAAGGTAAATTAAGACTAATGGAGGACAAATAAATGGGTTTTTATTTGATGCTTGCTTCAATGCTACTCGGACTGCTCGCTTTGAAGATAGGTTTTTCTCAGTTCAAGGAGAAAAAAGATAAACTTTTATCTATCTTAACAAGCTTAGCAGGCATATCCCTTGTTCTCGTGGCTGTCTGGTTAGGATGGCCGAAATAAATATAGAAACCTCGGTCAAACCGAGGTTTTTCAGATGAATTTCTTGGTTGTGGCTAAAAAATATGCTACACTATCAATATGAAAATTTTAATCCCAACAGCAAAAGAAATGAACACAGACTTGCCAAGTATCGAAGCTGCCCCTTTAAAACCAGAAAGTCAGGCTGTGCTGGATGCCTTGGCTTTCTATTCTGCTACTCAATTGGAGAGTTTTTACAAGGTATCAGTTGAAAAGGCGGCGGAAGAATTTCAAAATATCCAAGATTTGAAAAGGCAAACTGCTCAACACTACCCAGCCTTGAATCTATTTGATGGGCTTATGTACCGCCATATCAAGCGAGATAAATTGACCGAGGTAGAACAAGCCTATCTTGAAAATCATGTCTTCATTACTTCGGCCTTGTACGGTGTTGTTCCAGCCTTGTCACCTATGGCTCCTCACCGTTTGGATTTTTTGATGAAGTTAAAAGTCGCTGGTAAGACTTTGAAGAGCCATTGGAAGGTAGTCTATGATGAGGCTATGAATGGTGAAGACCTAATTTTCTCTCTCTTGTCGTCAGAGTTTGAAACTGTGTTTTCTAAGGAAATCAGAGAAAGGATGGTGACCTTCAAATTCATGGAGGACAAGGGTGGTCAGCTGAAGATTCATTCAACCATTTCTAAGAAAGCGCGTGGTGCCTTCTTGACAGCTCTGATAGAAAATCAAGTACAGACGGTGGAGGAAGCACGTCGCTTAAGTTTTGCAGGATTTACCTACCGAGAAGATTTGTCCCAGCCACAGGAATTGGTTTTTGTTAAGGAAGTATAGAAATCAGATAAGAGAAAAAGTCAGCAGGACCCTGCTGACTTTTTAGTTTATAAAGTATTGGATATATGAATCTCATTTGATAAAGTGTTGAGGTGATTAACCAAATCCATGATTGACAGATGGTTTCGGCAAATAAACTTCTTAGTAATCCCTGGAATATAGAAATTAGACACGATGATATCGTAATCTGTCTGATTTAAAATCTCAGGACTTGTTTGTAATTCATCCCAAGTATCGAAGGTGAAGCGGTTATTACAGTAATAGGAAAGCATATCAACAAAGGTAAGGGATATAGCATGGTCAAAGTTACTGATAATCAAAACCTTGATAGGTGGTCGATTTTCTAACAACTGAGTAGAGAGGTTTTCAGCATGGGTTAAGATGGTGTACATCAGGTGTTCCAACTGTTCAGGATGGTCATGCTGTCCAATTGCTTGACGGTATTGAGCCAGTTCTTGACGTGCACTTCCCATAAAGTCTGGGAAGTAAACTTCAAATTTTTTAATCGTCAATGCTTTTTGTTCAAATAGGATTGGGGTAGAAAAGATTTCCTGTCTTTCAAAGAAAGCAGTGTTGTGTAAATGCCAAATCAGCTCATCGTGGTTGGTAAAAGTAATCTTATATTGTTTTGATAGGCGTTCTAATATTTGACTCAGTAATTGGTAAGAGTATCTTGCTTCACTGTTTTCTTCTAAAGAGTTGAAGAATTCTTGAGGATTTAAGAAAAGATTGTTTTGAATAAAGGATATAAAAATTTGGGCGATGATATCTGGAGTGATTTCAAGTCCCAGTTTTTCAGAGAAATGGACAAGTAGCTCCTCAAAATTTGGAATATTCATCAAAAGAGGGTAGTATTCATCGAAGAAATGATTTGGTAAGTCGATAAAATGACCATTTTTGACGCGGTAAATACTGATAGCTATCATCAATTTGTACATTCTATAAATTGAAAATCGCATCGGGTAATTCGTGATTTTATAGAAGAAGTCAGCAAACTCTGTTAAATCCTCTTCAGGAAGGTCAGGAAAAGGCCAGTCTAGGAAATAATAGCGCTCAGAAAAGTATTGGGCAAAAAAATAACGAATATCCGTTTCATTACCAAGAATTGCAGTAGGGGTAAAAGATAATTCAATCTGAAATTGTGATGATAGAGTTTTTGTAATATTTCGGCCTAATCGATAGAGGTTGGCACTACTTGAGTGAAGATTTTCTATCGTTCGATAAATAGGTAGCCCCTCATTGAAGAACATATACTCTAGTAATTGAAAAGACTGAGAATGAGCAAGAAAATATTGATAAATATCTTCTACACTAGTGTTAACATCTAAATCTATCATAATTCCGTTAACGGAAGATTGGATGTCAATATTTGGGAAAGCTGTTCGTAATTCATTTAAATCATTTTTTAGGATTCGTTCTGTACATCCTAATTTTTCGGCAAGTGCATGTAACCTTATCCAATTACGATTCTGAATTAAGGTTTCCATTAAACGTAATTGTCTTTGGTCTTTTGTGGATAAAAGGTTGCGCATTTAGGTATTTCCTCCTAAATTATATTGTATCATAATTATGATTCTTTTGTACAAAAAAACAAGAATTAAAAATATGTACATTAAATTCAAAAAAAAAAAAAAAAAAATATGGCTCCATGGTACAAAAATCAGATATATTAATTTCATAGATAATATTGATTAATGGCTCAAATAGTTGTAAAGTGTAAACTATAAATTACTATCTAGGAGTTTGAAATGAAACATTCACATAAGAAATCATTTGACTGGTATAGCATGCAACAACGATACTCTATTCGTAAGTATCACTTTGGTGCGGCTAGTGTCTTGCTCGGGACAGCCTTAGTCTTGGGAACTGCTGCCAATGCGCAATCAGTACAAGCAGAGGAACAACATCCTGAGGCAACTAATAGTGTCTCTGTTGATAAGGATAAGGTAGATGAAGCTACTAAACCAGCAGAAGTTTCTACACCTAAAAAAGAAACAACTTATGCAGCTCCAACTGTTGCTAACCCAGTAGAAACGACTCCAGTTAAAACTGAAGAAGCTACTAAAACAGCAGAAAAAGTTGAAGAAGCAAAAGACAAAAAAGAAGAAGTAACGCATCAAGATGCTGTTGACAAGTCAAAATTGTTAACAGCTCTTTCGCGTGCTAAAAAACTTGAGAGTAAGTTATATACAGAAGCAAGTGCTGCTAACTTGCAAGCAAGTATCCAAGCTGGTCAAAGCTTGCTTGGAAAAGCAGCTGCGACTGAAGCTGAAGTATCAGCAGCAGAGTCCTCTATCCAATCGGCTATTATTGGTCTAGAACTTCGTTCTAACTCTGATAAAGGAACTGTATCAGAAACTCCTGTAGTGAAGAAAACTGACACAGCAGAAGCCAAAGAAGAAGCTAAACCAGCTGCAACAACGACTGATCGTTCAGCTGTTGATAGTAGCGTTTTAGCAACTAATGCACCTGCCAAAGTAGAAACAACTTCAGCTCCAAAATCTACTAATGAAATCTTGAAACCAGGTTTGAGCCTTTCTGATGCTCGCCAAAATCCAGCTATCCGTAAGGAAGACTTGGATAAAGGGCATAGTGGTTTTAGAGCGGCTAGCAATCCGGCCAACCCAATTGTCTCAGGTTCTGGTAACACAGTTGCGTTTTCAGACATCAGTCAAGCTGGTCGTAGTTATAGTTTCCGTGGCTACGGGAACTCACGTGGTGGTAATTCAATTCATTACGATGTAACAACAGTACGTCGAGGTAATCAATTGAATTTCACAATCGAATATTCTGGTCCGGGCGAATTTGTTAATAATAACTTTATCTTGGATAAAGGGGATGGATTTGGAAATCCTTCCAATGCGACCATCACAACTCCAAGATTAAGAGAGCAATCAAAACCTATTAGCCAGGGTGCTAACTTCGTATCTCACTCAGGATACAGTATGACTTCTGCTACTTCAACGAGTGAGAAACAAACTATCAGATTTAGCTTGCCAATCAATAATCCAAATGGTGACTTGTCTGTTCGTTTGAAACCTGTTACTTTTAACGTGGACCAAGGTGGTGGTGGTGCCGCTACTAGCAATGACCCATACAGTAACTCTAACTATTATCATAGAGCAAATCCACTCCTCTTGGATGCAAACCCTTATGGTGGTACTAATAATAAGACTGTTTCAGAAGACATTGATTTCCAAACAGTCTACCTTCCAACTAGTAAGTTACCAGAAGGTCAAACTAGATTAGTTCGAGAAGGTGAAAAAGGCCAACGTCAAATTACCTATAAAGTTCATCGATTTGGTAACGAAACACTTTTAGGATTGCCAATTAGTAATTCTGTTACTAAAGAAGCTAAGCCACGTATTATGCAAATTGGTGTGGCTAAAGAGCTAATCGATACAGTAAAACCACGTGTAGATCAAAATAAAGTCGGTGATACAAATAACCTCACTTTCTATCTTGATAACGATGGCAACGGTGTTTATACTGAAGGTGTAGACGAACTTGTTCAAAAAATTGCTATTAAAGATGGAGCGCAAGGTGCCAAAGGTGAAAAAGGAGACCGAGGCGAACGCGGTCTGACTGGAGCCCAAGGTGCTAAAGGTGAAAAAGGAGACCGAGGCGAACGTGGTCTGACTGGAGCCCAAGGTGCTAAAGGTGAAAAAGGAGACCGAGGCGAACGTGGTCTGACTGGAGCCCAAGGTGCCAAAGGTGAAAAAGGAGACCGAGGCGAACGCGGTCTAACTGGAGCCCAAGGTGAAAAAGGAGACCGAGGCGAACGTGGTCTGACTGGAGCCCAAGGTGCCAAAGGTGAAAAAGGAGACCGAGGCGAACGCGGTCTAACTGGAGCCCAAGGTGAAAAAGGAGACCGAGGTGAACGTGGTCTAACCGGAGCGCAAGGTGCTAAAGGTGAAAAAGGGGACCAAGGTGAAAAAGGGGACCGAGGTGAACGCGGTCTCACTGGAGCCAAAGGTGAAAAAGGAGACCGAGGTGAACGTGGTCTCACTGGAGCACAAGGTCAGGCAGGTCGTGACGGTGTAACTCCAACCGTAACCGTTAAAGATAATAAAAATGACGGCACTCATACTATCACTATTAACGACGGTAGAGGTAATGTTACAAGTACTGTTGTAAGAGATGGTTTCGATGGCGCAAGTCCATTAGTTGCGACTCAACGAAATGACGCAGATAAAACAACAACAGTTATCTTCTATTATGACCAAAATGATAACAACGAATTTGATGCAGAAGATACAAAACTAAAAGAAGTTGTCATTGCAGATGGTGCTAAAGGCGAAAAAGGTGACCAAGGCGAACGTGGTCTAACCGGAGCGCAAGGTGAAAAAGGAGAACGTGGAGACCGTGGTGAAACAGGAGCAGCGGGACGTGACGGAAAAACTCCAAAAATCACAACTGCTCGTGGAGCAGATGGTCGCAGTACTGACATTACATTTACAGTTCCAGGAGAAGAACCTGTAACAGTTAACATTAAAGATGGTAAAGATGGACGTACACCAACCATTGACTTAAATGCCTTAGCTGAAGCAGCAGCAAGATTAAACAATCAAAGAAGCGGAAGAGTAAGAAGAGCTTTAGCAGACGCCCCATCTACAGCACCAGCAGAAAAACCAAGAGAAGGTACTCTTATTACAGCGTACTTTGATAACAATGGTAATGGTCGGTACGATGAAGGTATAGATGACTTAATTGCTAAACAACCAATTTATAATGGTACAGACGGTGCCAATGGTGCAGCAGGTGCAGCCGGACGTAATGGTGCTGAATTATTAAGTGGACCTAAAGCACCAACAGCAGATGATGGTAAAGATGGCGACACTTATATCGATGCAACTACAGGTGATGTTTATAAGAAAGAAAACGGAACTTGGGATAAGATTGGTAACATTCGTGGACCTCAAGGTCTAAAAGGTGAAGCCGGAGTTGCAGGACCACAAGGGCCACAAGGGCTACAAGGACCTAAGGGTGACCAGGGTGCTCAAGGTCTTCAAGGTCGTGATGGTCAAGACGGAGCACAAGGTTTACCAGGACGCGACGGACGTGATGGCGCAGCAGGTCGTGACGGACGTGATGGACGCGACGGAAAAGACGTCTTGAACGGCAAAGTTAACCCAGAAGCAAATCAAGGTAAAGACGGCGATAAATACGTTAATACAGAAACAGGCGACGTCTTCG
>NZ_JASHAR010000021.1:0-33259 GCF_047465045.1 Streptococcus mitis | reverse complement strand
TGCCCTCTTGGTCCCAATCCGATAGCTCCCATAAATGAAGGTAATATTCATTTCTACACTTATATACAATCCCCTGGACTTCTTCATATAATACTTTAATCATAATGTTCCCCTTTCTAGATACAGTTTAACAAATAAAGAAGATAATTTGATTCATTTCATCCATTCTGTTTCTTACATCGTCTCAACTGCACAAAAAAGAGAGGACAAGCCTCTCTCAGGGTTATAATTCTGCAATTTGATTTAGGTTTACTTCTGCAACTGTGTCATTACCAAACATAGAGATAATCATCTTCACTTTATTGTTATCAATCTCTGTAATCTTACCAGTATAGTCTGCAAAAGCGCCATCAATAATACGTACAGTTTGACCAACTTCAACATCGATATCAAACTCCTGTACGGTTTGCCCCATAGAAATCAAGATATCACGAATTTCTTGTTCCAATAATGGAGTTGGTTTAGATCTATTCCCGTGAGATCCAACGAATCCTGTAACGTTTGGTGTGTTTCGAACAACAAACCAAGCTTCATCTGTCATCACCATTTCTACAAGAACATAACCTGGAAAGCGATTTTCTTCCACTTCTTTTCTCTTTCCATTCTTTTCAACTTGCACTGTTTGTGTTGGAATTTCAACGCGTAGAATATTATCCAACATGTTGTAGGTTTGTGCACGTTGTAATAGATTTTCTTTTACCTTATTTTCATAACCAGAATAAGTTTGTAAAACAAACCACCCTTTATCAAAACTATCCATGATATTTCCTTTCATAATAGAAGATCTCTAGTGTAAATAAGTCCACTAGCCTTCTAAAAAATGTTAATAAATCGAATCAAACCTGAAACAATCAACTGGTCAAAAATGTAAATAATTACTACAAAGAAAGCTGTGTATTCCATGATAGAACGAAAATCTCTCCAGCTTTCCTTGCGAGTTGGCCATGTTGTGTCTTTAAGAAGTCTAAAAATATCTCCAATAAAACGCATCGCTCTCTCCTATCTCGTTTCTCTATGTGTAGTGTACTTACCACAATGTTTACAAAATTTATTTACTTCTAGTCGTGTTGGCTTGGGGTTTCCGCTGATCTTAATTGAATAGTTTCTCGAACCACAAACCGCACAAGCTAGACTTGCTTTTTTTAGTGCCATAACGCCTCCATCTTGTCTATTATAACAAGAAAGCTAGGCTTTGACAAGCATCTTAACGAAATAGATTGACTACCGAATCCCATATCGTTTGAGCCTTTTCCTTAATTTTAGCATCCGAGATAGCACGACTGGCCTCATCTACCAGATTTTGCGCACGACTTCTAATATCAGAAAGGGTATCATCCGTCTGATTCGTTTCATTACTCTGCACTTGATTTCTTGTATTGGCTGGTGCAATTCCATTTTGCTTATAAGCATTTTCAACTGTAAAGGTACTTCCTGGCGTATAAGGTAAAATGGTATTTGCAATGTTTCTAAAGACATGGGCTGCACCGTTTGAAGTAGATCCTGCTAGATAGTGATTTTCATCAGTCGTCGGGAAACCAAGCCAGTGACTAATCACTACATCCGGTGTATAACCAATTACCCACTGGTCACTTGTATATTCTGGATTGAAAACCGCTTCAGTTGTACCAGTTTTTCCTGCCATGACATAATCTGCAGGCGATGAACTAATACCGGTACCGTTTGTAAATGTCCCCAACATCATACTGGTCATCTTGTCAGCTACAGACTTATCAATCACCCGTTTTTGTGAATTTTTATGGCTCGCAATGACCTGACCACTAGCATTTTCAATTCTACTAATAAAATGAGCTTCCGGCATTAAACCTTCATTTGCAAAGGCAGCATATGCTTGAGCCATTTGCAGAGGATTGGTTTCGACACCACTTCCCAAGGCGACACCAAGAACACGGTCGACCTTTTCCATGTTGAGTCCGAATTTTTCGCCTGCCTCAAAAGCCTTGTCGACGCCCAAATCATTAACAGTGGCAACAGCAGGTAGATTAAGCGACTCTGCCAAGGCTTGATACATAGGAACTTCTCGACTCGTTTTGATCCCTGCATAGTTATCAACCTTATAGCTGTCGTACTGCATGGTATGGTTATCCAATTGCTTATTCAAAGCCCAACCTGCTTCAACTGCTGGCGTATAAACAACTAAAGGCTTAATTGTAGAACCAGGACTACGTTTTGATTGAGTTGCATAGTTGAAATTCCGGAATCCAGTTTTATCATTGTCAGCAACTTGACCGACAACTCCACGAACTCCCCCTGTTTTCGGTTCGAGAGCTACACTTCCTGATTGAGCAAATGTTCCATCCTCTGCCCTAGGAAATAGAGCTGTATTTTCATAAACAACCTGCATATTTGCTTGGTAGTTTTGGTCCAGCTCTGTGTAAATGCGGTAGCCATTATTGACAATCTCTTCCTCTGTTAGATTATACTTGGAAACGGCTTCATTAACCACCGCATCAAAATAAGAAGGATAGCGGTAATCTGAAATTTTCCCTTCATACTTATCGTGCAATTGCGAAGTCATATCAACTTCAACAGCTTCGGTTTCTTGGTTTTTATCAATGTAACCCGCTGCAACCATATTCTGCAAGACAGTATCGCGCCGATTGGTAGAATCTTCTACGGAATTCAAGGGATTATACAGTTCCGGCCCCTTGAGCATCCCTGCCAGAGTCGCAGCTTGATCCAAACTCACTTCTGATGCAGAAACTCCAAAGTATTTCTTACTCGCATCTTCTACACCCCACACACCATTTCCAAAATAAGCGTTGTTAAGGTACATGGTTAGAATTTGATCCTTACTATATTTTTTTGTTAATTCTAAGGCAAGGAAAAATTCTTTCGCTTTTCTCTCAACAGTTTGATCCTGCGACAGATAGGCGTTTTTAGCCAGCTGTTGGGTAATAGTAGAACCACCACCTGAACGACCAGCAGTTACAATAGCCAAGAAGAAACGACCATAGTTAATCCCGTCATTTTTATAAAAAGAACGGTCTTCTGTCGCAATAACGGCATTCTGCAAATTTTTACTGATATCAGTCAATTCAACATAAGTTCCTTTTTGACCAGACAAGGCACCGGCCTCTTTTTCTTCACGGTCAAAAATGATAGTCCGAGTTTTCAAGGCATTTTGTAAATCATTGACATTGGTTGACTTGGCTACAGCAAACAAATAGGTTCCAACTAGCAAACCTGCACTCAAACCTAGTATAAGGACAATCTTTGTTAGATGATAGCGACGCCAGAATTTTCGAATCGGACCTACTTGGGCTAATTTTTTTCGATCACTACGAGAGCGACGTAAGCTAGTAGAATCAGAATCCTCTGATTCACTTGTTTCTTTTTTAAAAAGAGAAAGAAATTTCTCAAATAATTTATCTAATTTCATGCGTTTATTTTATCATCTTCATCATGGGAAGACAAGAATTTAGCTATTTTCTATCCAAATAGGGCTTTTTTTGTTACAATATCTGTATGAAATTCACATTTACATTACCAGACTCTCTACCTCAAATGACGGTAAAGCAATTACTTGAGGAACAACTCCTCATCCCTAGAAAAATCCGTCATTTTTTGAGAATCAAGAAACACATTTTGATTAATCAGCGAGAAGTTCATTGGAACGAGACGGTAAATCCTGGAGATGTTTGCCAATTGGCTTTTGACGAGGAAGATTATCCCGAAAAAGAAATTCCTTGGGGCAACCCAAACCTCATTCAGGAAGTTTATCAAGATCAACACTTAGTTATTGTGAACAAACCAGAGGGGATGAAAACGCATGGTAATCAGCCAAACGAAACCGCCCTTCTTAACCATGTCAGTGCCTATGTTGGCCAAACCTGCTATGTCGTTCATCGTCTGGACATGGAAACCAGTGGTTTGGTTCTCTTTGCTAAAAATCCTTTTATCCTGCCTATTCTCAATCGCTTACTGGAGAAAAAAGAGATTTCTAGGGAATACTGGGCACTAGTTGATGGAAATATCAACAGCAAAGAGCTTGTTTTCAGGGACAAAATTGGGCGTGATCGCCATGACCACAGAAAACGAATAGTTGATACAAAAAATGGGCAATATGCTGAAACGCATGTAAGCAGATTAAAGCAATTCCCAAACAAAACTTCCTTAGTTCGTTGCAAACTAAAGACAGGGCGAACCCATCAGATTCGTGTCCACCTTTCCCATCATGATCTTCCTATCCTGGGTGATCCTCTCTATAATAGTAAATCAAAGACAAGTCGTCTTATGCTCCACGCCTTTCGACTTTCCTTTACCCATCCACTTACTTTAGAGAAGCTAACTTTCACTACCCTTTCAAATACTTTTGAAAAAGAATTAAAAAAGAATGGATGATTGTGTCATCCATTTTTCCATATAAGAAAAGCAAGACCAGAGGCCTTGCTTTTCTATCGACTCAAGAATTATTTAGCGATTTTTGCGAAGTATTCAAGAGTACGAACAAGTTGTGCAGTGTATGACATTTCGTTGTCGTACCATGAAACAACTTTAACCAATTGTTTACCGTCAACGTCAAGAACTTTAGTTTGAGTTGCGTCAAACAATGAACCGTAAGACATCCCTACGATATCTGAAGATACGATTGGATCTTCTGTGTAACCGTATGATTCGTTTGAAGCTGCTTTCATAGCTGCGTTCACTTCATCAACAGTAACGTTCTTTTCAAGAACAGCTACCAATTCAGTAACTGATCCAGTTGGAGTTGGAACGCGTTGTGCAGATCCGTCAAGTTTACCGTTCAATTCTGGGATTACAAGACCAATAGCTTTTGCAGCACCAGTTGAGTTAGGAACGATGTTTGCAGCACCAGCGCGAGCACGGCGAAGGTCACCACCACGGTGTGGTCCGTCAAGGATCATTTGGTCACCAGTGTAAGCGTGGATAGTAGTCATCAATCCTTCAACAACACCAAAGTTGTCTTGAAGAGCTTTAGCCATAGGAGCCAAGCAGTTTGTAGTACATGAAGCACCTGAGATAACTGTTTCAGTACCATCAAGAACATCGTGGTTAGTGTTGAATACAACTGTTTTAACGTCGTTTCCACCAGGAGCAGTAATAACAACTTTCTTAGCTCCACCTGGGTGCAAGTGTTTTTCAGCAGCTGCTTTCTTAGCAAAGAAACCAGTAGCTTCAAGAACGATTTCTACACCGTCGTTAGCCCAGTCGATTTGTTCTGGATCACGTTCAGCAGAAACACGGATGAATTTACCGTTAACTTCAAATCCACCTTCTCTAACTTCCACAGTTCCGTCGAAACGACCTTGAGTTGTGTCATATTTCAACAAGTGTGCAAGCATAACTGGATCTGTAAGGTCGTTGATGCGAGTAACTTCAACACCTTCTACGTTTTGGATACGGCGGAAAGCAAGACGACCGATACGTCCGAAACCGTTAATACCAACTTTAACTACCATTAGTGATTTCCTCCTTATGAAAATCATGAAATTTTTATTGTGAAAAGAGTAACTTGAATCACTACAAATCACCTTTCAACAAACCTATTATATAACTATTTAAGTTTAATTGCAAGTACGGGCATTGTTTTTCTATGTTAGTTTCTTTTTTAAACTGTAAATCAAGGAATCCCTTACTATTCATATCGTAGCGATTCTACAGGATCCATTTTACTAATTTTACGTGCTGGGAAGTAGGCTGAGACATAACCAAGTAATAGAGCGAAAGCTAGAGTTCCTAAAACAGATAACAAATTTAATTCAAAAACCTTAGTGATGGATGGATAAAAGTGATTTACAACCGCATTCGCCAAACTTCCCACCCCTTGTGCAACCAAAAAGGCCAGTAACAAGGCGATGCCTACAATCCAGATAGCCTCGTAAATAAAAATCCCTTTGACATCATGATTTTGATAACCAACTGCCTTCATGACACCTATTTCCTTAGAACGTTGCATGATATTGATGTAAATAATGATACCAATCATGACCGCTGCTACCACAATAGCTTGTGATGAAAGCACAATCAACAATCCCTGAATGACACGAATAAAGGTAATCACAATATCAAGAACCTTCTGTTGAGAAAGAACGGTATACTTCTTATTTTTCTGTAATTCTTCTGTTACCACTTTTGTCTGTGATGGATCTTTGAGTTCCAAGATAAAATAAGATACAGCTTTTGTAAATCCAGCTTCTTTCAAAATCGTTTCCATTTGATGAGCCGACATGAAACTGTTGCTGTCCTCCATGTCATCTTCATCATTGATTACACGTACAATCTTCGTTTGAAATTGAGCAGTCTTGCTAGCCTCGGCAGCATTTTCTACAATGCTGGCTGAGACTGATTTGCCAATAACATCACTAGCTGTCAGATTGTTTCCTGTCTGTTCATTCCAATTTTTAAGTAAACTGATTGGAATTGTCAAACCCTGTTCATTTGCATCCGTATAGAGGGATCCAGCTACCACTTTGTCCTTTTCATTACTACTAACAGAAATACTTGTATCCTCATAGAGACTCACTACTTGAGCATAAGAAGGCATCGTTTGACTCAGATCCATTTCTTGCCCATCTATAGTCATATTTGACATGGTCATCCCAAAAGGACTCTCCAAATATTTAATAGCTTCTTTCCCAACTGTATCCGTGATATAGTTCTTATCGTCTTGGTTCAAAAAGCCTCGTCCAACATTTTTTGTGTTTAAAGCAATCTGAACTTGAGAAGGAATTTGACCTCCATTCGTATTTTCATCAATCATCGAAATCAAAGCATTTCCCAAGCCAAAAGAAATTAAGACTCCTACAAAACCGATTGAGGTTGCTAGCGCAATCAATAGGTTACGCCATTTTCTTTCCATAAAGTTATTTAAAGAAAGTTTGAATTTATTTTTCAATGATAATCCTTTATTTTTTGACTTCTTCAACGACTTCACCATCCTTCATTTTGATAATCACGTCTGCATATTCCGCAACCTCTGGATTATGGGTTACGATCAATACTGTTTTCCCTGTTTGGGCTAAATTTTTAAATACTTCCAATACCATTTCTTGGGATTGAGAATCCAGCGAACCCGTTGGCTCATCTGCTACAATCATATCTGGCTGATTTACCAGTGCACGCGCGATTGCTACACGTTGCTTTTGCCCACCAGAAAGCTGTTTAACATTTTTAGCAATAAAAGGCTCCATGCCCAAGTTACTTAATTGCTCCTTTGCAATCATTGTCATCTCCCTGTCAGATAAATCTTTGACATAGAGAGGTAGCTTGACATTGTCCAAGACAGACTGATGTGGAATGAGGTTAAAGTTTTGAAACACAAATCCAATCTTATCTTTACGAAATTGAGTTAGTTCAATCTCTGATAAGTCACGGAGGGATTCCCCTTTAAACTCTAAATCTCCTTCATATTGTCTGTCTAAACCACTTATGATGTTTAGTAGACTGGTTTTGCCACAGCCTGATGGACCGTAAATCGCTGTAATTTTACCTTTTGCAATCTGCAGGTTAATATTCTTTAAAGCCTGTTCTTGATGTTTACCGTCCAAAGTGTAAAACTTTGAAATATTTTTAATGGATAAAATAGACATTCTTTCCCCCTTGTTTAAAACTGTTATCGTCATACACCATACTGATAGAAAATCCTTCAAGCTACATCAGCACTGATTTCCCCTATGGGCCTACTACTTAGAGTTTTCTCTCTATTGCCTAGTTTGCTTCTGGATGTATATCAAGTAAAATTCATTGTAACAAAAAAGCGGCATTCCCTCAATGACAGAAATGTCACTCCTATAAACTCTTTAACGATATCTTTCTAGATCCTCGGCCCATTCATTATCTAAACTAACGAGTAACTTCCCATTGCCAAACATCCTTGCCATCATTTTTGCTTCTTCATACTTTTGTTTGGCTGTATCATAATCCATCTGAATATAATATTTCCACTCCACCATCAAGACAATCGGTTGTTTTTGAAAATCTCGTGTTTTTTGCCCTATTTTATTTAAGGTCTCGACTGCCCTCTTAAAATAATGAAGCAACCCCATAACCTCTATACAAGTTAAAGAAGCTAACAAGGAGTCTCTAAGTAAGTCCAAACAATCGAACTCTATCTTATCAACCTGAGAACTTAATTTGTCATGAAAATAAAGAATAGTTTCATGCTCAGACTTTTTTATCTCACCCTCGTTTAAACCATCCATTAACTGACAAAGAAAATACAGTCTCAATTTCAACAATTCCTCAGCCTTATATACATCTCTGGATAGTAAGTCTTGAAGACTGTCCTCAATCACACCACTTCCGTATAAAGAATTACTAGTCGCTCTCACTGCATCTATTGCCTGAAGGCAGTCCACTATCATCTTCTCATCACGGGGCAGGTCATCATAAAAACACTCGAAAATCTCATCAAAATATTCTTCCTTTTGTTCTTGCAACTCCTTGTCTCCATAGTCAGGGTGATGTAAAAGAAAGTACTTTAATTCTTGGTAGCGTTTAGGCAGTTCCTTATAATCTGGCATCAAGACGTAGGATGGAATTTCTAATCTATCTGCAATATATTCTAGTGTTTTTATAGTCGGTCGAAATTCTCCTTTTTCGATTCTCACCAACTGACGCACTGATAATTCAGACTCATCCCCACAAAAAACTGGACGACTAAGTCCTTTCTCCTCTCTTAAAAGTCGCACTTTATCCCCTAACTCATTTATCTTGTTCATTTGCCCCTCGCATGATTATAAAAGATTTGATTTTCAAATAAATATATGCGATGATTATACCATTTTTCAAATAGAATTACAAAAAAAGAGACAGGGATTCCCTGCCTCTAGGCTGATAAACAATTATTTACGGCGTCCTGGTCTTTCTTTGTAGCCATAGTAAGAATCTTCGATGATTTCTTGCATATGGTCAACCATTGGAAGGCGTGGGTTAGCTGGTGAACATTGGTCTTCGTAAGCAAGGAAGGCTAATTCACGTGAATGTTCTTTCCATTCTTTTTCGTCGATACCTTGTGCTTTGAAGTTCATTTGGATACCTACGCGCTCACCAAGTTCGTAGACAGCTTTTGCGTAAGACTCCACACCTTCTTCTGGAGTAGAAGCTGGAAGTCCAAGCATGCGTGCGATATCTTGGTATTTTTCATCTGCACGGTAGTAGTTGTACTTAGGCCATGTTGCTGTCTTAGCTGGACGTGTACCGTTGTAGCGGATGACGTATGGAAGCAAGATAGCATTTGTACGACCGTGGATTGTGTGGAATTGGGCACCAATCTTATGTGCCATTGAGTGAGAAATACCTAGGAAGGCATTGGCAAAGGCCATACCAGCGATTGTTGAAGCGTTATGCATTTTCTCGCGTGAGTGGAAGTCTGCATTCTTAACTGAGCTTTCAAGGTTTTCGAATACAAGCTTGATGGCTTGAAGTGCAAGTCCGTCAGTGTAGTCGCTAGCCATTTGTGATACGTAAGCTTCAGTCGCGTGAGTCAATACGTCCATACCAGTGTCCGCAGCAACAACTCCAGGAACTGTCAATACCAAGGCAGGGTCTACGATTGCCACAGTTGGTGTCAATGAGTAGTCAGCGATTGGGTATTTGCGGTTGTTTGCTTTATCAGAGATAACGGCAAATGGTGTTACTTCAGATCCTGTACCAGATGTTGTTGGGATTGCGATGAATTTAGTCTTCTTACCAAGTAATGGGAATTTGAAGGCACGTTTACGGATATCCATGAATTTTTGAACAAGGTCACGGAAGTCCACTTCTGGTTGTTCGTAGAAGAGCCACATTACTTTAGCAGCATCCATTGGAGATCCACCACCAAGAGCAATGATTGTATCTGGTTTGAAGGCACGCATAATCTCAGTACCACGGTTTACAGTTGTGATATCTGGATCTGGTTCTACATCAGCAAAGATTTGGTAAACAACCTTATTGCGACGAAGATCAAGTTGCTCGATGATACGATCAAGGAAACCAAGCTCTACCATGGCATGGTCAGTAACGATCATGACACGTTCAACGTCACGACATTTTTGAAGGTATTGAATTGAATCACGTTCAAAGTATGTTTTTGAAGGAAGTTTCATCCATTGCATGTTATTTCTCCGTCTTCCGACTTTTTTGATATTCAAGAGGTTAATGGCACTAACGTTATCCCCAACTGAGTTGCGTCCGTAAGAACCACATCCAAGTGTCAATGATGGCAAGAAGGCATTGTAAACGTCCCCGATACCACCGAAAGTAGAAGGTGAGTTACAGATAACACGAATAGCTTTAACAGCTTTACCAAATTCTTTAGTCAATTCTTCGTCAGCTGTGTGGATAGCTGCTGAGTGTCCAAGACCGTTAAATTCAACCATTTGACGAGCCTTAGTAATACCATCTTCACGGCTTTCAGATTTCAAAACTGCGATAACTGGTGACAATTTTTCACGAGTCAATGGCTCATTTTCACCAACTTCTTTACATTCTGCAGCAAGAATGTTTGTTCCTTCTGGAACTGTAAATCCTGCTTGTTCTGCAATCCAAGTTGCTGGTTTACCAACGATGTCAGCGTTCAATTTTGCACCAGCACAGTTTTTGCTGTTTGCTTTCACGCCAAAGCAGAACTCTTCAAGAAGAGCTTTTTCTTTCTTGTTTACAAAGTAAGTGTGGTAAGATTTGAACTCTGCTACAAATTCATCGTAGATTTCTTTGTCAATGATAACCGCTTGTTCAGATGCACAGACCATACCATTATCAAATGATTTAGACATGACGATATCGTGTGCAGCTTGGCGGATGTTAGCTGATTTTTCAACATAAGCCGGAACGTTACCAGCACCTACCCCAAGAGCTGGTTTACCACATGAGTATGCGGCTTTAACCATAGCATTACCACCTGTTGCAAGGATTGTTGCAATACCTTCGTGGTTCATAAGGGCACTAGTTGCTTCCATAGATGGTTCAGTGATCCACTGTACACAGTTTTCAGGAGCTCCTGCTTTAATCGCAGCATCACGAACGATTTGAGCTGCGTGAGCTGATGATTCTTGAGCTGATGGGTGGAAGGCAAAAACGATTGGATTACGAGTCTTCAATGAAATCAACGCCTTAAAGATTGCTGTTGATGTTGGGTTTGTTGTAGGAGTGATACCACAAACAACACCAACTGGTTCAGCAATAAGGGTTAAACCTGTTACATCGTCTTCTTCGATAACGCCAACTGTCTTAGTATGACGCATGTTGTTTACTACGTGTTCACAAGCAAACAAGTTCTTAGTCGCTTTATCTTCAAATACACCACGTCCTGTTTCTTCAAAGGCATGCAAAGCCAATTCCCCGTGGGCATCCAAAGCTGCCACTGACGCTTTAGCTACGATGTAGTCGACCTGCTCTTGATCCAACTTACGCATTTCTTCAAGAGCAACTAGAGCTTTTTGCACCAATCCATCGACATGCTTTTCAGCAGCGAGTTTCTTTTCCTCTGGTGTCACAGTTTTTTTATCAGCCATATTTTCCTCCATAGCTATCAAGGATCGATATCCTTTGTTAATTTTTTCACAAGTTTATTATAACGCATTATTTCAACTTTGTAAACAGTTTCATAAACATTTCACAAAGAATTTTTAGTTCCTTGTGAAATTCATTTCATTTTCTTTTCTTATCAGGTTTTATCTTTGAAGTTTGTGAAATTTATTTCAAATATTTTTTATTTCACAAACTTGTTTGGAAGAGGGACTTGGAAAGATAGGGATTTGCAGGTAAGCGCTTACTTAAACATTTTAACAATACCTCCTTTGATAAGGAGGCTTTATTTTTGTTGAAAAACGCCTTGTTTAAAGGTCCCTTCATAAACGACTTCTTGTTCTGTTGTTAGTTTTCCTTTTCCTTCAGCCTGACCATTTACAAAATCCCCTTCGTAGGTCCAGCCTTCTTTAGATTGAAAGGTACCTTTTCCGTTGAAAGCTCCATTGTTGAAACCACCTGTATATTGGTCTCCATTTTGGAAGGTGATGGTTCCTTGGCCATTCATTTTACCACGGACAAGACTACCGTCGTAAACAATGGTTCCATTATCAAGCTTTAGAACACCTTTTCCGGGAATATTTAGAAAAAAGATGAGTACAGCACAGAAAACAATCATAACTACTGCCAAAATCTCTAAACGTGGACGAGTCAGATAGACATGATACTTTTCGTAAAAATTCTTAAGATTTTCCACCTTCACTCTCCTTTTCTAAACGTTTTAACCAAGCTTGACAACCCTCTTGAACACGCTGATAGGTTTCCTCAAAATCTCCTGTATACCAAGGGTCTGGAACACTTTCAGATGCAAATGAGTAAATCCTATCTTGACAGTCTACTAGACACATCTGACGTAAGTCAGAAACATTTGAAGCGTCCATTCCGATAATATAATCAAAGGCTTCAAAATCTTCCTTACTAATCTGAAGCGATGTTTTGGCTTTGTCATAAGGAATCCCATACCGTTGAAAAATCCCTTGAGTTCCCTTATGAATCGGATTGCCATGTTCCCAAGAAGAAGTCGCTCGACTTTGGATTTCATAATTATCTGTCATTGATTTCATAACAAACTCAGCCATAGGACTACGGCAAATATTCCCCAGACAGACAAAGACTAGTTTTTTCATCCCATTTCCTTTCTTTTATAGAAAAACGGGAGTTAGTGATCCCGTCTTATTTTTCAATTGCACCTTCGAGTGAAGCTGTTTCTTTCAGCGGTAATACTGTCTTGATAGCAGCTAGTTCAAAAGTCAAGTAAACTCCATCTACATCAAGAACAATCGTTCTCTTCTCAGTATCTACTTCATCGACTGTTCCATAAAGTCCACCGATTGTAATAACTTCATAGCCTTTTTGTAATTTATTCAAGCTTTCCATACGTTTTTGTGCTTGTTTCTTTTGAGAGCGTTGCGTAAAGAACATCAAGCCCACCATAGCCACAAGAATGATTAAAAATGTATATTGTGATTCCATTATATTCTCCTTTGTCTTTTACATAGGACTACTATATCAAATTTCAGCTACTTTTACAAGATTGTACCTTGCTTTTCTAGTAAGAAAAAACCAGAGCTTGCGCCCTGATTTTTAGGATTATTTCAAATTTTGAACGACTTTTACAAGATTTTCGACAGTAAAGCCATATTCTGCCAATACTTTTGGTGCTGGTGCAGAGGCTCCGAAGGTATCAATACCGAGAACGGCGCCATCAAGACCAACGTATTTGTACCAGTTTTGAGTTGCACCCATTTCAACTGCAACACGACGGCGAACTGCATTTGGAAGAATTTCTTCCTTGTATGCTGCATCTTGTTTATCAAAGACATCTGTAGATGACATGCTGACTACGCGGACTTTTTCGCCTTGACTAGCCAATTCTTTAGCCGCTGAGACAGCTAGATTGACCTCTGAACCTGTCGCAATCAAGATGGTATCAAAATCTGCTGCATTTTCATAGACGACATAGGCACCTTTTGCAACCTTGTCGAAGTCTGTTCCCTCTTCAACAGTCAAATTCTGACGTGTCAAGACAAGGGCAGTTGGCGTTTTCTTACTTGTCACTGCAAGGTACCAAGCTGCTTGCGTTTCACGCGCATCTGCTGGACGGAAAACATTTAGATTTGGCATAGCACGAAGACCTGCTAAGTGTTCAACTGGCTCGTGCGTTGGGCCATCTTCCCCAACCGCGATTGAATCGTGGGTAAAGACATAAGTCACAGGAAGTCCTTGTAAGGCTGACAAGCGAACAGCTGCCTTCACATAGTCAGAGAAGACGAAGAAAGTTCCACCGTATACACGAAGTCCACCGTGAAGGGCCATCCCGTTCAAGATAGTTCCCATGGCAAATTCACGAACACCAAACTGAATGTTACGGTTCAAGCGATTGGTATCATCTTGAAGTCCATCAGTCTTGATATAAGTCATGTTTGAGTGAGCTAGGTCAGCTGATCCACCTAAGAAGGTTGGTAACTTAGCTGCCACAACGTTCAAAGCATCCTGACTCGAGTTACGAGTTGCTTGAGAGAAGCCATTTTCTAAGGCTGGGAAGTCTGCTGGAGTCACTTCAACTGGATCACGCCCATCGATGATTGCTTCCAATTCTGCAGCCAATTCTGGATGCGCTTCTTTGTAATCTGCGACTAGTTTTGCCCATGCTTCATAAGCTGATGCACCACGGTCTGCAACATTTTCTTTGAAATCAGTATATACTTGTTCTGGAATTTCAAATGGTTCATAGTCCCAACCTAGCGCTTGGCGAGTTGCTGCAGTTTCATCTGCTCCAAGAGGAGCACCGTGTACGGCATTAGTTCCTTGTTTGTTTGGAGAACCGTATCCAATCACAGTCTTCACTTCAATCAAAGATGGTTTACCTGAAACTTTAGCTGTTTCGATAGCAGCATGAATTGCTTCCAAGTCTGTTCCATCTTCAACCAAGGCTGTATGCCAACCGTAGGCATTGTAACGGTCACGAACACTTTCTGTAAAGGAATCCTTTGTCTCACCATCCAAGTTAATGTCATTTGAATCATAAAGAACAACCAACTTGTCTAGTTTTTGCAAGCCCGCATATGAAGCCGCCTCGCTTGAGACACCTTCCATCAAATCTCCGTCGCCACAGATAACGTAAGTATAGTGGTCAAAGATATTGTAGCCTTCGCGGTTATATTTGGCTGCCAAGAAACGTTCTGCTTGGGCAAAACCAGTAGCAGTCGAAATCCCTTGCCCTAGAGGACCTGTCGTAGCATCAATCCCTGCTGTATGACCAAATTCTGGGTGACCTGGTGTTTTAGAACCCCATTGGCGGAAGCTCTTGATTTCATCCATGCTGACATCTTCAAAACCAGAAAGATGAAGAAGGGCATATAGAAGCATTGAACCATGACCAGCTGAAAGAATAAAACGGTCACGGTTAATCCAGTTTGGTTGAGCCGGATTGATACGAAGTTGTTTTGTAAAGAGGCTGTAAGCCATCGGAGCTGCTCCCATAACCACACCTGGGTGACCTGAGTTGGCTTTATTAATGGCGTCAATACCTAGGAAACGAATTGCATTAACAGATAGATTTGACATAGAATTTCCTTTCTATTTGAGGTGATTATTGAATCACACATTCTATTTTACTATTATATGAAAATTATCCGTATCATGCAACATACGGATAACCTCCAAAGAATATTTTTATATTATAGCAAAGCTTTAAATTGAATGTTAGAGTCTTGTTCAAAACAATCATCAAAACCACGTGGATGATGGTATTCTACTAAGTGTTGATCTTGAGGATAAGTGTACTTACCGCCGACTTCCCAGATAAATGGATGGAAATCGTATTGCAAGCGATCTTTTCTCATTTTCCAAAGTTCTAGAATCTCATTAGTGGAAGCCATGAAGTTAGACCAGATATCATAGTGAACTGGGATAATGACTTTGGTACGCAGATTTTCTGCCATACGAAGAAGGTCGATAGATGTCATTTTATCTTGGATACCTACCGGATTTTCACCATAGTTATTCAAAGCAACATCAATTTTAAAGTCTTTACCATGTTTTGCAAAATAGTTTGAGAAGTGAGAATCTGCACCATGATAGATGGTTCCACCTGGTGTTTCAAAGATATAGTTAACAGCCTTTTGAGCCATTTCTTCATCTGTAACAGTTAAGCCAGCAAGTTCACCGCCTGTCTCATCAGCACCGTTCACTGGGAGAGTTACCAAACAAGTACGGTCAAATGATTCTACTGCATGAATCTTCATATCTTTTAATTCGATAGTGTCACCTGGTTTAACAACGATGATACGTTCTTTTGGAACACCCCATCCTTCCCAGATTCGTCCACAGTGGTAAGGACCGATAAACTTAACATGCTCTAACTTAGAATTGTTGAGAATTGCTGCAGCTGTGTATGGGTCGATATGATCACTATGGAAGTGTGAAACTAAGTAATAATCTAGTTCGTTGATAGCAAATGGATCGATAACCATCGGCTGAACACGTAAGTTTGGTTGCAACTTACGAACACCTGCCATATTTGCCATTTGGTGCCCACGAACCATATCTTTCACTTTTTTGGTTGATTTTCCACGGTTTGACCAAAGGTCCATGACAACGTTAGCACCACCTGGTGTCTTAATCCAAGTACCACAGTTGCCTAGCCACCACATGGCAAAATTGCCTTCAGGTACGACTTCTTCTTCGATTTCTTCGTTCAACCATGTTCCCCACTCTGGGAAAGTAGCTAAAATCCATGACTCTCTTGTAATTTCTTTGACGTTTGGCATATGTTGCCTCCTTTGGATATAATTGTTATCTTTGAGATTAGTATACCACCCTTCAAAACACTAAAAAAGACCAAGAAAAACACAGGTTTGTGTTCATCATTGGACTGTCCTTCAAATATCTTCCAAAAAAGCTTGAACTACTATTTCTTGATTTATAAGTGTTTGAACCTCTTCTTGGAACTTACTAGCCAACTTACTGTCTACAATATAAGACGAAATAAGACTAGAAAGATTTTCACTGAAACTTTTGCTCTCATTACGAAATATATTGTGTTTAAGATAGTCTAGCATTTTCAAAATATCTTCTGCTTCAAGGATAGGATTAACCCTTAAAATCGGAAATCTGCTATCCAAATCATCATTAGTAGTAATCACTACATCAACTTGTGCAATATCTTCCACACTCTTAAATTGTTCTGTTGTAAATACAGTACCAATTTGCTCATTTGGAAAATAAAGTTTGCATTGTTTCAGCAAAAGTCTCGAAACCGCAACACCTTCATCACAAACGAGATAAACTTTTTTCATATTTTTTTGAGACGATGGTGTATACTTTAAAAATCCTCCAATATGAATCGTCAAATAGGCAATATCATCGTCTGTTAGACGAATAAACCATGCTCCTTCTAAAATTTCCGCAGATTTTCTAGTGACTAAAAATAATTCTCCATACTTGGATCGAATTTGTTTTGTTAGAGGATTTTTAGAAAAAATACCGTAAGTCTTTCTAAATAACAAGGCTTTACAGTGGATCATCAAATTTCTTAACAAATCATCCTTGTTCTCAATCTCCATTCGGATTTGTGATTCAAAATACCAGATGAATTCTTCTAAAGCAAGTTTTAACTGCCGAAAATCATCACTTTCTGCATGAATATCCAAATCTTTACGATAGGAGAGGAGAAGAACAGCTACAAGAGAAACTTCAAGTTCTGACAAAGAAATTTCAAACTTTTGAAACAACCGTTCTCCTAATTTCTTAGACACCTGATACTCTATTCTTTTTCTTATTAAAGAAAATTCTTTCTCTATATCCTGATGTCTTTCTTGATACTGTTCAACATTATGACAGCTTAACAGCAAATAAGGTAGAACCTGCAACATAAAAGTTACTTCATGATGATTTATTTTCTTCCCTAAATCTTGTTCAACTAAAGGAACCTGTTCCTTAAAAAATTGGTTCATTTCAACAGAAAGCAAACACTCACCATCTAACCTCTCTTTCATCTTATCTTCTAAAATAGATACAAAAGTGGCATTTTCTTCCATAAAAATATGATATAGAAGCGATTGAAGATACTGAATTTTATTAAGAGGGTGGGCATGAAGATGGTATCCCTGTGACTTGCTCACTTGCAAGGTCACCTGATATTGTTCCAAAGTTAGTTGATAACGAATACTATTCAAATCATTGAGAACAGTATTCCTAGACACCTCTGTTAACTCCATCAATTTTTCAATCGTAATACGTTCTTTAGAAATACCTATCCATAGTAACATTATCATCATACGTTCATGCGCACTCATGATATAATCGTACGAATCTACTTCCGATAATAGTTCACAACAAGCATCTCTCTGCTCTTCCGTTAAGTGAATACCAATTCGTGGAATACTAATGATATGAAGCGCCTCGTCACCCAAAGCAGCATTGATTTTGTCAATGTGATAATAAATTTTCCTTCTTGACTCTTTCAAATCTTTTGAAATCGCCATAATCGTTTTGGACGTTTCTTGATCCATCAAATATTGAAGTAAATCACAACTTGCCTTATCCAGTACCATATTTCATACTCCTCTATCAATCAACTGCCTTGAAAACAACTTTATAATAGTATCACATTCACTAACGCATTTCAATTATCAACAGTAGTCTCTTAATAACGAATACTTACAATTACAAAAGCGAGGCTTGGATCGAAAGGTCCTAGCCTCTTTTCAATTCAATTTCTTATTTCTTTTGACCGTAATAAGCATTTGGTCCATGCTTACGTTGGTAGTGTTTTTCTAGAATGTACTGAGGAGCAGGTTCAACTCTTGGATTGATTTGTTCTGTAAAGCGATTCATCTTTGATACTTCCTCTAGTACGACAGAGTGATAAACAGCATTCTCTGGATTTTTTCCCCAAGTGAATGGACCGTGATTGCGTACAACAATACCTGGTACTTCAACAGGATTGAGACCACGACGCTCAAATTCTTCTACGATAACCAAGCCAGTATCTTTTTCATAGGCTACTTCTACTTCATCTTTGGTCAAACTACGAGCGCAAGGGATTGAACCGTAGAAATAATCTGCATGGGTTGTTCCATAGAAAGGAATATCACGACCTGCCTGAGCCCAACCAACAGCTTCTGTCGAATGGGTATGGACCACACTAGCAATCTCTGGCCAAGCCTTATATAACTGCACATGAGTTGGAAGGTCCGAAGATGGTCTTAAATCTCCTTCTAGAACCTTGCCATCCAGGTCAGTTGCCACCATGTTTTCAGGTGTCAATTCGTCATAATCTACGCCTGATGGTTTGATAACAATGACACCGAGTTCACGATTGACTTCCGATACATTGCCCCAGGTAAATTTGACAAGTCCATGTTTTTGCAATGATTGATTGGCATCACAGACTCGTTTACGCATAGCATTAATTACTTGATTCATCTTACATCAAACCTGCTTTCTTAATTAGTGGATAGAGAAAAGCTTGTGCCTCTTGAATGGCTGCGCGTGTTTCTTCTACAGTTTCACAATTTTCAGACCACATTTCGATTAGGAAAGGACCATTATAATTGGTTTGCTTTAAAATATCGAAAGCTTCTTCCCATTTGACACAACCTTGCCCAAAAGGTACATCTCGGAACTGCCCCTTTGAACTTTCTGTCACTGCATAAGTATCCTTGAGATGGAGAGCTGTGATAGCATGGTGACCTAGATAGAACTCACTATAGACATCATTATGCCATGCAGACACATTCCCAATATCTGGATATACAAAAAGGTAGGGAGAGTCAACATCCTTTTCTACAGCCAAGTATTTTTCGATACTATTGATAAAAGGATCATCCATAATTTCAATAGCAAGTACCACCTGAGCCTCTTCAGCCCAGTCACAAGCTTTTCTCAAATTTTTGATAAAACGTTGGCGTGTCTGGGGTGACTTTTCCTCATAATAAACGTCGTAACCAGCTAATTGAATAGTACGAACTCCCAAGTCTTGGGCTAATTCAATACATTTTTTCATGAGTTCTAGAGATTTTTCCTCTAGAACTGGATCATTTGATCCCAATGGGTAGCGACGATGGCCTGAAAAACAGATAGAAGGAATACGAACACCAGTTTTATAGATTGCTTTGACAACTTCCAAACGCTCGTCCTTGCTCCAGTCCAGTCTTGCTAAACGCTCGTCACGTTCATCAATAGACATCTCGACAAAATCAAAGCCTAACTCCTTGGCAAAATTTAAACGTTCTAGCCAAGTAAAGTGTGTCGGGGTTGCCTTTTCATAAATTCCAATTGGACGTGCCATGGTTTACCCCCAAATTCGTCTGATTTCATCCTTGAAGGCACGCGCTGCTCCTGCTGGATCTGCAGCCTCTGTAATTCCGCGACCTGCGATAAAGGTAAAGACATCAACGCCTTCAAATAGTTTGAGAGTATCTACATCTAGACCACCTGTTACAGACACACGGAAGCCCATGTCGATAAGTTTTTTAACCTTATTAAGGTCTTTTTCACCCCAAGTCTCACCAGCAAGAAGTGCATCACGAGATTGGTGATAAATAGCTTGTGAGATACCAGCATCTAGCCAAAGCTGAGCTTGTTCAAAAGTCCAATCGCCATAAAGTTCAATCTGGATTTCGCCTCGGTCTCCACGTTCAGCCATGATAGCCTTTAGAGCCGCTTCCATAGTAGGGATAGTTGCACAACAGATACAAGTCATCCAATCGGCACCACGAACGGCATTATTTTTGGCAACTGTTCCACCAGCATCGGCACATTTTGTGTCTGCCACAATAATCTTATCTGGAAAAAGGCTTCGCAAGACTTCAACCAGTTCACTTCCAACTTGTAATAAGCAAACAGTTCCAGCTTCGATAATATCTACTTCCTGACCAACAGAAACAGCTGCTTTAATCGCTCCTTGCAAGTCTGAATGATCTAATGCAACTTGTAAATTAGGTATTCTTTTTGTCATCTCTTTATTCCTCTTTCTAACTTTCCAAATCCAATCCCTCGAGATAAGGGCTATCCTTAGATTCTTCAATCATCGTCAAGACATCTTCCTTAGTCTGGCAAACCTGTAAACGTGCGATAGAATCTTCTAATTCAAACAAGGCAATAATCTGTGGAATGGCTACACTTGTGTGAATTTTTGAGCTTGTTGCTGCTAGTGCCAACAAAACTGAAACTTCTTTCCCATCTGAAAATACAACAGGATTTTGTAAGGTGATCAATGAAAAGGCATCTCTTTGCACTCCAGCTTCAGGTCTAGCATGGGGCATAGCCATACCTGGCATTAAGATATAGTATGGGCCATACTCTTCAGTCGATTCAATGATAGCATCGTAATACTCTGGCAAAATTGCTCCACTTTCAATCAAGGGATCTACTGCTACCTTGACTGCTTCTTTCCAGTCTTTAGCTTCTAAACCTAGTCGGATCGAGTCATTGTCAATTAAAGCTTGTTTTAAATTCATATCTGCCTCCTTTATTTAAAGAGGGAGAAGGACAGAAACGATGACTCTCAGTTTCTATCCAGCCCCCTCCAACCTTTTACTGTAGTGCTTGACTGAGTTTTTCAGTGATTTCTTTATCATCCATCAAGTTGTCAAGCCCAATTAACTTCCCATTAGTTCGCCCTTCCAATTCTTGGATCAAATGAAGAGAAGCGATTACGATGTCATATCCTGCTGCTAAACCTTTAGCTTCACCGACACTGCATGAATTGACTGTAAAATCTGTTTGATTAAGCTTACGGAGAGCATTTTCAACCTTCATCTTGATAACCATTGATGAACCCATTCCATTTCCGCACGCTGCTAATACTTTAACCATTTTATTTCTCCTTTTCTAGATACTAAGCTTCTTCTTGAACTGCACCGTTGTAATATTTCTCTTTATCTTTTGCTTTGGCAAATTGAAGTTGAGGAATAACAAGCAAGAAGAGACACACAAGTACATAACCAACAATACCAAGGTATTTGAAGATATATCCAAATCCAAGCCATGGGAATTCAAAGTCGATATTTCCATGGTAACCACCATAAGATGCTAAATCAAGAAGAGCTACACAGAGAGCTCCTAAAGCAACTTGGAGAACACCTGAGATGAAGGATAGGATAACAGGCGCTTTCCATCCACCGCGTTTATCAGCGTAGACCGCAATGGCTGCATTGTCAAAGAACACTGGTACAAATCCTGTAATAATAAGAATCGGATTTTTAAAGACGATGAGCAAGACAATTGTGATCAATTGACCAATCAAACCAAAGGCAAATCCTGACAAGACAGCGTTTGGAGAACCAAATCCATAAGAAGCTGCAACGTCAACCGCTGGGAATGAGCCTGGCAACAATTTGTTTGAAATACCTTGGAAGGCGTTTGTCAACTCAGATACGAACATGCGGACACCTTGCATCAAAACGAACAAGTAAACTGAGAAGGTAAAGGCTGTTTGAATAATGTACATAAAGAAATCTTGTTTAGCAGGATTGAATAGAGTTCCTGAAGTGATGACTTCTTTATTAGACATAATGTCTGGACCCAAGATTAAAAGAATGGCTCCGAAGAATACGAGCATCAAGGTAGCAGATGCAACAACTGTATCGTGGAAGATTGAGAGGAACTTAGGTAATTTAAGATTGTCTAAACTTTCTTCTTTCTTACCAAAGCGTCCTGCTACTTTATCTACAAACCAGATTGCAAATTGCTGTTGGTGACCAATCGCAAATCCGCCACCACCAGTCAAGCGTTGAGTTGCCTCAACAGTCATATTTGAACTAACTGCCCAGTAAAGTCCACAGATGATACCAATCGCTGCTGTACCGTAAGCATTGCGCAATTGTGGTACTAAGAATAGAACCATAAGAGATACTGTTGCAGCTTGTTGTACCATGATGTGACCAGTAATAAAGAGGGTTCTTACCTTCGTGATCTTGCGAAGAGCTACGAGCAAGATATTTATTCCGAAACCAATCAATAGAGCTGTAGTTGCAGTTCCAACAAAATCTGGAAACTCTGCTGCAATTTTGTTGTTTGCTGCAGCAAGTCCAAAGTAAGGGTCGATAACCGCTGCACCAATTTGGAATTTGTAGTTAAGGGCTGCTAAGATCGGACGGAAGGTTGTAACCAAACCACCTGCACCCACATTGAGCAACATATACCCTACTGTTGCTTTAACAAACCCTGAGAAAACGTCGTGGGCAGGTTTTTTCAAAAGTGCGTATCCTATCAACACCAATAAACCTACGAAAAATGCGGGATTCTGCAAAATATTGCTAGAAAACCAATTTAGAACACTTGAAATGACTTCCATAATTGTTCTCCTTTTGAATTGTTTTTGTAGGTTTATTATATAATTTGAAAGCGTAAACAAAAAGACCAAGAATTACACAGCGGACTGTTCACTCTTGGACTGTATGATTTATGATATTTTAATGATTAGCTTAGTTTCTCGTAGCTAGATAAAATGGAAGAATTTTATCATAAGATTTCAGTAGGGCTTCTACGATTTCTTCTTCAGATGAATTCTCTGTTATAGGGACATCTATTTTAACTAACACTTTTCGGACTTCCTGATTGGATAGTTTATTTCTTAAAATTTGACGATTTTCTTCGTTCGCCTCCCACCGTTGACTTTGACCATCAGAGTAGACTAGATAATAAACACCTTCAACGGTTGGAATTTCTAAAACTTTAGCCTGCTTGCCTAGAGTTTGCTCATCCTTCTTACGCTGGATAAAACTGACTTCCAAAGAAATTCCAAAGTCAGTAGATGTCCCGTACAAACGTAAGGCTAGCATAGGCTCTGTCACTTGTCCGTCTCTCTGTAGATAGACCCAGAAATGTGGTCTCAAACGTTGCGCCTGATTCATCCACTGGCTAGTCTGTTGGAGTTGCCATTCTGGATGGCTTGCTTGAAAGGCTTTGGCTAGCTCTGTAAAAGCCTTTCTGGCCTCTTGACCTTTGTGGCGAAATGCCATCATTTTCTCTCGTTCTTCTCCCGCTTTATCAGGATTACGGTACTGTAAATCAGCAAAGTCTAGATAGTCTCTTATCTTATTCAACATTAGTTTAATCTCCTCTAGCTAGCAAAAAATCAGGATTAACCTGATTTTGCTTTGCTTATTCTGCATCTACGACAACATAGCGATTTGGCTCGTCACCCTCAGAATAACTCGTCACGCCATCCATGCGTGAAATAATGCGATGGATAATCTTGCGTTCGCTATTTGACATTGGATCTGTTTGTCGGCTGCGACCTTCTTCTAAAACACGAGTCGCCAATTTTTGCGCATAGGTCTGCAAGACTTCTGCACGGTGTTCAACATAATCATTGACATTGATTGTAATATAGAAGGTTCTTGAATAGCGGTTGTAAAGATAATTTTGAGCCAATAGTTGCAAGGCCTTCAAAACTTTACCATGGTAACCGATAATACGCCCTGGCTCATTTGTATCAATTTGTAAATTGATGCTACGACGGTTATAATCATTTGAAATCGTCGCCTCAACGTCCATATCATCAATGATTGTTTGGACATAAGTCGCTACTTCCGTAGCTACTTGTTCAATATCAAAGCTTGGCTCCACCTTCAAGCCCAAATCTTTTAATTCTTGACTTTCAGTTTGCTCGGCTTGGCTTTCAATATTAGGAGTTCCTACTTCTCCTTCGAGAGCAGTTTCTTCAAGTTGTAATTCATTTAAAATCTCAATGTGACCAGTTTCTTCTAAGATAGTGCTGGCATGTCTTTCATGTTTTAAGATTTCAGCCTTGACTTCATCAGAAATACCTTGGCCTTCTTCCTCAATCTTTTTAATTGCCTCTACAACATGACCCAAATCAACAGTTGCTTCACTGACTGTTTTAACAGGCTCATTCAAATCATTAATTTGCTTCGGAACTCCCTTTACAGCTTGTTGGTTTGCTTTTACAACTGTCGTTTCACTAATAGCTTCAATATCAACTTGAGCTGGTTTTTTACCAAATAAACCAAGAAAGCCATTTTTTTCACGAGAAATGACTTTGATGTGAGCCTTCAGTCTTGGGATATCTAATTCTTTCAATCCTTTCTGGATTGCTTCTTCAACAGTTGAACCTGTAAATACTACCATTACCAGATTCCTCCTTATTATTTCGTTTTCTGAGCCTTTTTCTTGGCTTTTCTTTTTCTATTTTCCAAATCTTTCTGTGCCTGAGCTACAGCCTCGCGCTCTGCGATAATCTTGAATGGATTATTCAAAAAATAGGTTTGCAGGACTTGATAAGCATTGGATACTGTCCAGTATAAGGCGACTCCACCCGGCGCATAAACTGCAAAGATAAAAATCAAGACCGGAATCCCATACATCATCGCCGTCGTAGCTCCATTACGCTCAGACAATGCTTTATTAGACAGCCAAGTACTTAAAAAGGTGAATACAGCTGCTAAAATCGGAAGAACAAGGGTTGTATCCACACCACCAAGGTTAATCCATAAGAAATGACCTGTCTTTAAAAAGTCAACTCTTGATAGAGCTTGGAACAAGGCCAAGATAACCGGCATCTGAATCAAAATCGGCCAAAGAGAATCTGACTGTCTGACACCCATTTCTTTAAAGACTTTACGCATTTCTTGCTCTAGCTTGGTTCTGCTTTCCATATCTCTACCTGGATATTGTTCTCGAAGCGCCTTAATGCGTGGTTGAGCTTCCTGCATTTTTCTAGAAGCCACCATTTGCACTTGAAAGACTGGCAAGAGAACTGTACGAATCAAGATCGTAAAGAGAATAATCCCCACTCCGATGCTGATATCAAACGATAAAAAGCGAATAATTTCCGCAAAGAAGTAAACAAATTTACTCCAAAAATCAGCTGATTCGGCTGTGATATCGCTAGTTGTCCCATTAGTCGCACAGGCTGTCATGATCAATAGAGACAGTCCTAGCAAACTAGTCAACTGTAGTTTCTTTTTCACTCCCATTTCCTTCCTGGTAAATCTTTGATAATTTTAATACGTGGAGTAGATTTTTCTCCATCTCTGCGTATCCCAAGGTTTCAACCCCTTTTCGAGCAATGACAACAAAGTCGACATCTTCTACCAGACTCCCTTTAGCATTCTGGATAATATGTCTAATTCGTCGCTTGATTTGATTTCTAGTGACGGCATTCCCAAGTTTTTTGCTAACTGATAGACCTACTCGAAAATGGTTTTTCTGGTTTTCTAGTTGGTAGACAACAAATTTGCGATTAGCAAAACTTGTCCCCTCCTTGAAAATCGCCTTAAAATCTTTCTCTCTTTTTACACGAAAGTTTTTCTTCAAAACTCAACTCCATCTATTAAATTACTACTATTATACCATATTTTTCAAAAAAGCCAATCATAGCAAGGTTTTGGACATTTCCATCAGAAAAAGAAGCTGGAAAAATCTCTTTCCCAACTCCTTGTACTGAATATTTTTTCTGATTTTAGTTATTTTTTCAAGCGTTCAACGTCACGGGCAATGACCAATTCTTCATCTGTTGGAATAACCAAAACACGAATTTTCGCTGCCTCTGTTGAAATGTCTCCTGTCACACCAAAGACGTTCTTTTCTGGGTCAACATCACAGCCAAACCAAGAAATCCCTGAGATAACATCTTCACGTACGTTTGCAGCATTTTCACCGATACCCGCAGTAAAGATAATAGCATCTGCTCCATTTAGGACTGCAAGGTATTGACCGATATGTTTTTGGATACGGTCAACATACATTTCATAGGCTAAAGTGGCATCGTGGTCCCCTTCTTCCATAGCAGCAATCACATCACGCATATCACTAGATTTACCTGAAACCCCCATTAGTCCTGATTCACGATTAAGAACGTGACTAATGTCTTCAGGCGTGTTAAAGTCCTCTGTATATTGCATTAAGTAAGGAATGATAGCTGGGTCAATATCTCCTGTACGAGTTCCCATCATCACACCACCAAGTGGAGTGAATCCCATTGAAGTATCAACAGATTGACCGCCATTAACTGCTGTAATAGAAGCACCATTACCGATGTGGCAAGTAATCAATTTCAAGTCCTCTAATGGACGGCCCAAGAGTTTTGCAGCTTCTCCTGCTACAAACTGGTGACTTGTACCGTGGGCACCATATTTACGAACCTTGTTTTCTGTGTAATATTTTGTTGGTAGAGGGTAGCGATAAGCTTTCTCTGGCATAGTTGTGTGGAATGAAGTATCAAAAACAACTACACTGGTAATGTCTGGCAACAATTCCTTGAAGGCGCGAACACCTGCTGCATTAGCTGGATTGTGGAGAGGAGCCAACAAACTCAACTCTTCAACTTTTTCTAAAACATCCCCTTCAACAACTGTTGATTCTTTGAAATATTCTCCACCTGCAACAACACGGTGTCCAACACCTGTAATCTCATCATAAGCCTTGATAATATCGAAACGAATCAAGTCATCCAATAAGATTTTAACGGCTTGTGTATGATTTTCAATATCCAAAATTTGTTGTTCAGAACGACCATCAAATTTTACAGTTGAAATTGAATCTTTCAAGCCGATACGTTCAATTAAACCTTTAGCAAGAACTTTTTCCTCTGGCATTTGATAAAGTTGCCATTTCAAACTTGAACTTCCCGCATTGATTGCAATTGTTTTTGTCATAACATGATACCCCTTTTTAAGCGTTTTCATCTATTATAACAAAATCTATTTTATATTTCAGTACCTTGAGTCCATTTTTGAAAATTTTCTTTAAATTTCATTAAAACACTTGCATCTTGCAAGCTAGAAAGTGGATAAATAAAAGGCTCCACTGCTATTTCACTTTTCTTCTGTAAGATAAAAATAGTCTTGGATTGTTTAGCATTAGCAAAGAGATTTTCAGGCAGACTAATCATGGCAGTCAGACTTGCCTCCTCTTTCAACCAGCCTTTCAACAAATCACTTTGAGGACTGGTCAACAAATCACTCGGAGCGAGAAAAATAGCGTATCCATCTGACTTGAGGTACTTAAGTCCTTGTTCCATGAGCAAGTGATGGGCGTAAGTATGTTCTTGACTAGAAGCAACTTGATGGCGCGACGCAACGGCATCATCAGGATAATAGCCAACAGGCAAGTCGCTGATGACCACATCGCTTTCTTTGAGCATTTGTGGACGAACGGCATCTCCTTGGACAAAGCCAGCCTGCAAACCAATTACATCTGCCATGCTAGCTGCCAAATCAATCAACAAATCATCCACTTCCATTCCCAAGTAATCCACCTTTTTATCAAGCGAGGTCAAGAAAGTAGCGCCTAGAATTCCCATCCCAGAACCCATTTCGAGGATAGTAATTTCCTCCTCTTTAAACAACTCTTCCACAATAAACACCAAAAGTAAGGCAATAGCATCCGGTGTAAACTGGTGATTAGCCTGTAGGGGTTCTGTTTGCCCAGCCTTCATCAAGAGAAACTGGTAGGTCTTGAGCCATTCTTCTTTGCGTAGTGCTAAACGCTTAAGGGCTTGATTGTTATCTTTTACCTGATTTAGCTCAGTTTCACCATCCAGATAAATGCTGTTTTGCTCCACCAGGGCGTCATAAAAGTTGGTCGCCAAATCACTTTGAATGACTTGGACATTCTCTAGTAAATAGGTATAAGCTTGTTCAATTTTTTCAAAATCCATATTCCTATCTTACCAAATTTCCCTTCTTTTTTCCATCCTTATAGAAAAATCACTCCCTGACTAGGCGAGTGATTTTTGGGCTACTGTTAAAAAGAGTTCTGAGTAATTTCCTTGAAACAGGTCTTCAGCGCTATAGAGGGTCTGACTATGCACAGATGAAAAACCAAACTGGGCTAGCCTGTTTTCCAGTTCAACCAATTCAAATCCATGATGGTTAGCTTCTGTCTTGGTAAAATCAGCAAGTAGGAGTTGTCCATCTTCCTTCAAATGTTGATGAAACAGTGAGAGAGCCGCATCCAAATCAGGCATATGATGAAGAACACGACAAACAACAATGAGATCAAACTCTTTCTCCAAGGGTTTTTCCAGTAAATCTTGCTCCAAAAACTGGATATTCTTGATGTCTTGCTGCTCCGCTTTCAAACGAGCTTGCTCCAGCATTTTCTCCGAAATATCCACCAATATTACAGACTTGGCCTGCTTAGCTAGGGGCAAGGTTAACAGACCCGTCCCTCCACCGAAATCCAAAATTTCTTTGTCTGATAGAAAATCAATCTGTTTCTCGACTGCTTGACAAACCAAGTTTGCAAGGAAGATATTTTTAGGTGAATCAAAAGTTTCTGCTTTGTGGTTAAAATCATGTTTCATATTTTCAGTTTAGCACAAAGTAGCTTGATTGGCTAGGAATTCTCTTTCTTTTCAACCTTCTCTTCTGATTTTTTATTCTCTGATTGATTACTTGAATCAGTCACTACCTTTTCCTTTTTATCTGTTTTCTCTTCTTTGATTTTGACGGAAGGAAAGATGAACTCATATTGGCTCTTAGGCGTATGAACCGTCGTCACCAAGCTTGTTTTCTTATTTTGATAGCTCACCTGACCCAGATTAAAGGCCTGTTCCCCACTTTCTTGCTCAACCTTATCTTTCGTTCGTTTGGCCATGGCAAAAGCGACCAGCTTTTCTTTATTTAAAGCGTAGTCTTGATAGTGGGTGACTTGTCGGTTCAAGTAAAATTGTAACAAAAGACTAAAGATGGCTGCCATAGTGACTGCATAGATGAGAACACCTGCCTTAACTTTTTTCTTTTTCCACACGATAGATGAACTCCCTTTCTAAACCTTTTTGGAATTGAAAACGAAAGCGAACCAGTTGATTCTCCTCTGTAATCTGTGCAGATTTGAGTCCATAAACCATGGGCTGATAACCCCGTCCACTGGCATCAGTTTTTCGAAAATCATCTGATTTGGACTTACCCATAGCAATATCCTTGCCATCTTGCTTCATATAGAGGCGATTGCCTTCCACTTTTTCGAATTGCGAACGGTCTAATTCTGCCTCCAGCTGGTCCACAAACAAGAGCCGCTCCTTTTGCTCGCTTTGCTGCTGATAACGAACTTCTGAAATGAGGAGCTGACTCATGGCTTGAAAGAGGAGCAAACTTCCACTGATGACAATGAGGGCAATAAGGGATTCTAACAAAGTAAAAGCCTTGACCTTATAGCTCTTTGATTGCCAACAACTGTTCTGAACCATGGTAGACCTCCAATCCCTTTTCACTAGAAAATACCTGAATCTCAACTCCGTTTACGTTTACCTGATTTTGACCTGTCTGCAGTGCCATCTTAGCTACACGCACAACTTCTTCTTTCTGCAAGATTTTTGCTTCTTCTTGCCTATTCTTTTGAATTTGTCCCAAAAGAAGGGTAGCAATGCTAGCAAAGATAGCTAAAGCAACTACTGCTTCCAGTAAAATCACTGCCCTAATTTTTTGTTTCCTTAATGCGTTTAATTTTTCCATTTCCTATATATAACTGATAGCGAATCTTTCCTTTACTGGTCTGAAATTCAACCTTATCCAAGGACGAATTGCCCCCAGCTCGGTCAAATGTGATACTTTGTCCCGATGGTGCCTGAATTCCTTTAGGAACTGTCAGCTTTTGACTGCCATTACTGATCGTCTGCCCATCTAAGTTTAGACTAGTCTTTTGCTGACTAGCTACACTGCGTTTTTGAGTTTCCCGATAGAGTTCTTCAAACTCCATAAAGAAAATCTGCTCCTCTACCGCCGCAAAAGTGGACTGAACAGAGCCGGACAAGCCCAAGGCAAGGATACTCACAAGGCCCAAAACCAAGAGGCTTTCCAGCATGGTAAAGGCCTTAATCCGCGACCGTTTGAGTCTTATTTTGTTTTGCATGATATTCTTTATAAGCTTTAGCTTGCTCTTCTGTGATGCGATTATCTGCTTGTAATTTGCTTAGAGTAGCCTCTTCATTTTTATTCAAACTATAAAGTTCTGCCTGACTTTCCACCACCTTAACAACAGCTGCTTTTCCTTTGTCATTGACTGCTTCTTTTTGCTTGGTCAAATTAGGTACAAAGAGTAAGAGAAGCACACTGATAATGAGCAAGACCACCAACATCTCCACAAGTGTAAAAGCTTTAACCTTCGCTTTTTTCAAGAATGTCATCATTTTTTTCATTTTAGAAATTTACCTCCATATTTTGATACATGGGCATGAGCATTGCCGCATAAAGTAAAACAATAATCAGAGCCACAAAGATAAAAACCAGTGGCTGCACCAGATTCATGGTGCGGTTGACTCGGGTAAAAAAAGCTTCCCAAGTTTTTTCAGCATAGATTTCCAACTCACTACCCAGCTTGGACTTGACTTCCCCATACTCGATAATGAGACTCAACTCCTTTTTAAAGAAAGGATAGGTTTCTATGGTTTGAGAAAATTCGCAACCATTTTGTAAGGATTGAGCTAGGTCTCGACCGATTTCTTTAAAGAGTTGGGAACCTTGTTCCTGCATGATCTGAAAAATCTGCGTCAGCTCCATTCCCTGCGAAATCATATTCCCCCACTCACGCGCATAATAAGCTGTCAAATAGGTCTGAACAAAGATTCCAAGAAAGGGAAGGCGTGCTAAGATAGAAAAGACGCGCATCTTAGAACTTCTTTTATAAAAAGTTAGTGCTAAAAGGACACCTACTGAAACAAACCCTACCATTACTAGAAAAATTTGTGGTAGATTGCCAATGATTTGAGTGGCAATATTGCTACTATCCAGTTGTGGTAGTAGGTAGTTCCGTAGCCCCAGCATGATTAAAAGAAGAAAACCCAGCAAAATCAAGGGATAGGTCGCTACCTCAATTAGTTTTTTCTTGACCTTGGCCAGATTATCTAGATACTCTTCTATCTTTCCCAAACTCAGGTGAAGATTCCCATGGACTTCAGCTAGGGATAACTGAGTGACAATGGCACTTGAAAAGCCCAAACTTTCCATCATTTCTGAGAATGATTTCCCCTGAGACAAGCCCGTGCGCATCTGGGTCACACACTGCTTGTCCAATAATGCACTCCTATCTAAAAAGGAGATGGTCTCCACCAGATGAAAACCGCTGGAAAAGAGATTGTTAAACAAGGTGATGATATTTTTTTGCTTAGCTGTAGCTAATTTTTTCCGTTTCAGCCTGAAGACTTGTGATATGTCCGTCTTTAAGAAGTTGGTCAATCTGTTCATTCCAGCTAGTTGGCTGGTGTTCTTGATAGTCTTTGTTTGCAAAGTCAACGATTCCTCCTCCCCCGATTAATCTCTGATAGCAGACTCCCTGCAGAACGACTGCCAATTCCTCCTCACTCACACCCAACTCCAGTAAACGTTCATAAACTCCTCGGATACTCTTGGCGTGAATGGTTGAAAAGACTGTCGCCCCTGTCAAACTGGCTCTGACCACTGCACGCGCCGTCTCACTGTCCCGAATTTCGCCGATAATCAAGAGATCTGGTCGATGACGCAAAGAAACCTTGATGAGATTTTCATAGGTTAGTCCAATCGCTTCATTCAACTGCAACTGGAGCATATCCTCTTGTTTGATTTCTACCGGATCTTCAATGGACATGACTTGTTGTCCCTTAAAAAGAGACTTGGCTAATTCGTGCATCAAGGTTGTCTTACCACTGCCGACTGGGCCAGCAAAAAGATAAAGTCCCCGTCGCCTATACTTTTTACCCAATTCGTCAATATCCTGAAACCAAAAATGCAAGTCCTGCTCCTCATCGTGCAACAAGCGAATGACTAAACTCTCATGCCCTCGATAATCGCCTACAGTAGATAAACGTAGGGACGCCATCTTCTGGTCATATTCATAATCACAGGAACCTAGCTGACTACGTCGCTTTTCTCCCACATTCATACCCGCCACAAACTTAAAGTGGCTGATAACGGCAGCAAACTTTTCAAAATCATAACAACCGATTTTACAACGCTCGTCTCCTATCCTCATATGAAGCTCATAGGCGTCTAACTTAGGGACAAAATAAATATCCTGCGCCCCTTTTTTCCGGGCCGAACGAATGATTTCTTGTGCAATTTCTTGAACCATACTTACCTCCTCACCTATACTATTCGCAAAGATTTGAAAAAATAAAAAAAAGCAACTCCAAAAAAAGTTACTTTTTCTCTATTTTAATTTCATACGGCAAGAACGATGCCTTTCCTGACCGGTTTGTTTTTCATAGCCTGGGCGTAGTTTTTCATCTGGGATGACCTGCTCATCCTGCAAAAGAGCCAACGAATGGTATTGTTGTAAATATTCATCACATTCATCACACCAACGTTGATCTTCCGGATCCCAAAAAATGGTCATCAAGTCACTTCTACTTTTATAAAGAGGGGATTCTTGTTCCAATCTAAACCAGCAAGTTTTGTAGTATTTGAGAGCATCATAATACTGGTCAAATTTTCTACTTGCTACAATATCTTCTTCCCAACCTTCTAAGAACCACCAAGGTTCAAAATCTCCGTACATTTCTATAACACGATACATATTCATTCCTCTGTACCGTATATTATAACCAATTCCGCCAAACAAGGAAAGAAATATGCTCATTTCTTAATTTCCAGATAAAAGGAGTCTGGGACAATAGTCCCTTATTTCCAAAAAAACAACGGATTTGCCGTTGCTTTTTTGCATGGTTGCGATAGTCTTGGTAAAATAGAGTTGCACAATAAACCATTTAGAAAGGCTATCCCATGCATATTCACTATAACACAAATCAAACAACTTTACCACTAGAAATCAGTTCTTTCTTACCATAAGACCATCTCGTCTTTACTATTGAAAAAGT